>CAYPUJ010000128.1:0-6577 GCA_964413805.1 uncultured Bacteroides sp.
GCATTGAATCTGCTCAAAAACGGGAAGTCTGCCAAAGTGGGCGTGAAGGGAAAAAAGACTCAAAGCCGGATGGGATAATGAATATTCTCTTGAAAATCCTGAAGAATTAGATGCGTTTGCCCTGACTGGTATACAATATTTTCAGATACATTCAGATCAACAAATACCGTCCACAACTCCTTTTTTGCAAGGGATGATTGTGCTTAAAACAAAAACAGCCTGCAAAATGAGGGGATAGAACATTTCCGTGAACTGCCAAAGCCTCCAATGAGACACTCACTCCGCAAAATTGAATGCTGCCCAAGAAGTTTACGGACAAAATATCGAATTAATAGAATCTACCTCAAGATATTTGTCGTTCCGCTCCTGATGGGTTTGCTCGCGGAATGTGTTAGCAAGAATGATGAAGGAATGTTTGTCGGCATCCACCTGGCTTCGTCGATCCCAAAATCACAATTTTATAATCGGCTAATACTTAATTATTTGTAGTTTTTCGTACCCCGATTTTGGGGTACGAAAGCTGTTTTTTTATGTTTATTAAGCGGAAAAAGGATCGTTCAGGAACGGTAAGTGTCGTTGTCGCAGAGAAAGACAGTACCTTTATCAGGAAAAGACATATTCTAGGATACTAGGGCTTTTATCCTTGGATACCCGGTCGTTTATCCTATAAAGGGATATAAGTGCACAGGTACAACCGGACCTGTTTGAAACTTGATGGTTATATTTAAGGGTTGACTATTTATGCGGTCAGCCCTGAAAAAGAAGCCGGACAGCGGATGTTGACTCCGAAGCTGTCCGGCCTTTCCTTTACGTTCTATCTTTTTCGTTACAGCGTTACGCCCGTCTTGAAGATGGCGATTTCCTTATAACCTTTCTTTTCGTTGTTGACCGGTTCTCCACTTGCCACGCGGATTACGTAGTCGATGAACCGCTCACATGTCTTTTCCATGGGTTCGTCCTCTACGATTACGCCTGCATTGAAGTCAATCCATCCCGGCTTGTTGTGAGCCAGTGCGGAATTGGTGGAGATTTTCATGGTCGGTACGAACGTACCGAACGGTGTGCCGCGTCCGGTGGTGAAGAGTACGATGTGACATCCGCAGGAAGCGAGTGCCGTGGCTGCCACCAGGTCGTTGCCCGGAGCGGACAAAAGGTTCAAGCCTTTGGCTTTCAAACGTTCTCCATAAGGGAGCACGCCTTCCACATAACTCTTTCCGCACTTCTGTGTACATCCCAATGCCTTGTCCTCCAGAGTGGAGATGCCACCGGCTTTGTTGCCGGGAGAAGGATTTTCGCCCACGGGCTCACCATGCGACAGGAAATATTCCTTGAAGTCGTTTATCAGCTTCACAGTTTGCTCGAAGAGTTCCGGCGTGCGGCAGCGGTTCATCAGGATTGTTTCCGCTCCAAACATTTCGGGGACTTCCGTCAATACGCTCGTGCCCCCCTGTGCCACCAGGAAATCGGAGAACATCCCCAGCAACGGATTGGCCGTGATGCCTGAGAACCCATCGGAGCCTCCGCACTTCAATCCGACACGCAGTTCGCTCAGGGGCACATCCACCCGCACGTCCTGGCTGGCCCTGGCATATAATTCGCGCAGGAGTTTCATACCTTCTTCATATTCGTCGCCCACTTTCTGCACAACCAGAAACTTGACACGCTCTTCATCGTATTCCCCTATGAACTGGCGGAAGATATCCGGCTGATTGTTTTCGCAGCCCAACCCTACGACAAGCACAGCACCGGCATTGGGGTGCAACACAATGTCACGCAGGATTTTCTTCGTGTTTTCGTGGTCGTCACCCAGTTGCGAGCAACCGTAGTTATGCGGATATGCCATAATGGCATCCACGCCCTTGCCCCCTGTCTCGCGGCGCAGTCCTTCGGCCAGCTGGTTGACAATGCCGTTCACGCATCCCACAGTCGGGACAATCCAGATTTCATTGCGCACGCCCACGTCGCCGTCTTTGCGGCGGTATCCTTTGAAGGTAAGGTGTCTGTTGGGGATGGCCAGGTCGGCATTCACCGGCCGGTAGGTATATTCCAACAGGCCGGCAAGGTTTGTCTTGACGTTGTTTTCGTTCATCCAGTCTCCCTGCTTCTGTGCTTTTCGGGCGTGACCGATGGGGTATCCGTATTTAATGACGTTTTCCCCTTCGGCGAAGTCTTTCAGCGCAAACTTATGTCCCGCCGGGATCTCCTCGTTCAATGTGATTTCCTTTCCGTCTACAACGACTTTCTCACCGGCTGGCAATGTGACGATGGCCACTGCCACGTTGTCGGTGGGATTGATCTTCAGGTACTTTGTTTTCATAATTATGTTTGTTAGAAATTGATAGATTTCAGCTTGGAATGCCCAAGAATCATGGCTCATTCAGCGGCCTTCTTTGCACGGGCTGGTTGTAGAATTCGATGTTCTCTTTCGTCAGCAAGTCAATGGGCATGAAGTATTCCGGTGCGATTTCCTTTTTCAGGATCAGGTGGTCGCACAACGCCTTGATACCCTCAAAGCCTTGTGAAAATGGTTGCTGGGCAATGAGGAAGAAAATGCTCCCTTGTCTCAGGCAATCTACGTTGCGTTGCAGCAAGTCATACCCCATCAGGTTAAAACCGCTTGTGCCGTTTTTCTGCAAATACTCCCCGATGATGTACGCTTTGGAGTTAAACGTGATGCCGTTTTTCACATGCGGGTGCGCTTCGAAAAAGCTGCGTAGCATCTGTTCGTCTTTGCTATCCGACTTGGCATGCAGATCCAATTCCCAAATCAGGCATTCGGGATGGTGCTCCTGCATGTATTTCCGGAACCCGATTTCCCTTCGTTCCTGTTGGTTGGATCCGACAATGCCTTCGTTGATTTTCCGGAAGATGACAATCTCGCTTGCATTGTTTCCGGCCAGCAACATCAGCATACGGGCGGCAAAGTACCCGCTCCGGTGGGAATTCTGTCCAAAGAAGGCGAGAGCCGGATCTTCCTTGATGTTCGAGTCTATGTATATATAAGGTATATCCCGTTTTTTCAGTTCGGTTGTGAACGGACGTGTGTATTGGGGGGCAGTGGGAGCAAGCAAGATACCGTCCGGATTTTGTTGCAATATAGCCTGTGAAGCCACCTCAAAAGCGTGATAGTCATAAGGATCGTAGAAACTGAGGCTAACGTTGATGTTGAAGTCGGAAAACGTGTTCACCGCATCTTTGATGCCGGTTTCCACATCGATCCAATATTCTCCCTCCTCGTGTTGAGGGAGAAGGCAGGCAAAAACATACTTTCTGTTGGAAGCCAATGCGCTTGCATACATGTTGGGCTGGTAATTCAGTTCCTTTAAGATTGCTTCCACCCGCTTTCGGCTGGCTTCTGACACACCACTGCGTCCGTGTATCACACGATCGACAGTGCCGACAGATACACCTGCCATTTTTGCAATATCTTTGATTCTGACCCTTTCCATTACGGTTCGTTTTGCGACATTTGCGCCGTTTGTGCACGCGCACGATAATAATCCTAAAAAAAACGACACAAATATACGATAATTTTTTGTGTTTCAAAAAAAGTTGTACCTTTGTGCCCGCACACGGAAACTGTGAAGGACAAGACCTTTGTTGTTTATTCAACAATCATCCAAGTTGTTATAGATACATCCGGGTGACAATGACAAATTAAAAGAACCAAAGGATTCCGATTGAATGGATTCGCTAACGTTTAATAATAGATAAATTATGGGAAAGAAAATCGTTACATTGGGTGAAATCATGTTGAGACTGTCTACACCGGGCAATACCCGCTTCGTACAGTCTGATTCTTTTGATGTCGTATACGGCGGCGGTGAGGCAAATGTGGCCGTGAGTTGCGCCAATTATGGCCATGATGCTTATTTTGTAACAAAGTTACCGAAACACGAGATTGGACAATCGGCTGTAAACGCGCTCCGCAAATATGGCGTCAAAACCGATTTTATCGCACGGGGTGGAGACCGCGTGGGCATCTACTATCTGGAAACCGGCGCCTCGATGCGTCCCAGCAAAGTGATTTACGACCGTGCCCATTCTGCCATAGCAGAGGCAGATACGTCTGACTTCGATTTCGATGCCATCATGGAAGGGGCTGCATGGTTTCATTGGTCCGGCATCACGCCTGCCATTTCCGACAAGGCTGCCGAATTGACCCGTTTGGCATGTGAAGCTGCAAAGCGTCACGGTGTGACCGTCTCTGTAGACCTGAACTTCCGCAAGAAACTCTGGACGAAAGAAAAGGCCCAGTCTATCATGAAGCCACTGATGAAGTACGTGGATGTCTGCATTGGCAATGAAGAAGATGCGGAACTCTGCCTAGGCTTCAAACCAGATGCCGATGTCGAAGGTGGCAAAACGGATGCGGAAGGCTACAAGGGCATTTTCAAGGCAATGGCAAAGGAATTTGGCTTCAAATATGTAATATCTACGTTGCGCGAATCTTTCTCTGCATCGCATAACGGCTGGAAAGCCATGATTTATAATGGAGAAGAGTTTTACGAATCCAAGCGTTATGACATCAACCCGATTGTTGACCGCGTGGGAGGCGGTGATTCTTTCTCCGGCGGCATCATCCACGGTTTGCTGACAAAACCCACACAGGGAGAAGCCCTCGAATTTGCGGTGGCTGCATCGGCTTTGAAGCATACGATTAACGGCGATTTCAACCTGGTTTCAGTCGAAGAGGTTGAGGCATTGGCCGGTGGCGACGCAAGTGGACGTGTACAGCGTTAATAATTTATTGTAGGATAACGAAATTCCGGAAAAAGAAAATGGCTAAATTTGATAAAATGGCCGTGTTGGCCAAGATTGGTTCAACCGGCATGGTTCCTGTGTTCTATCACAAAGACGCAGAGGTAGCCAAGAAAGTGGTGAAAGCTTGCTACGATGGCGGAGTGCGTGCTTTCGAATTTACCAACCGGGGCGATTTCGCTCATGAGGTATTTGCAGAAGTGGTGAAGTTCGCCGCCAAAGAATGCCCCGAAATGGCAATGGGCGTAGGTTCGATAGTAGACCCCGCTACGGCTGCACTCTATTTGCAGTTGGGTGCCAACTTTGTCGTTGGTCCTTTGTTCAATCCTGAAATTGCCAAGGTTTGCAATCGTCGTCTGGTAGCTTATACGCCCGGTTGCGGCAGCGTTTCTGAAGTAGGATTTGCGCAAGAACTGGGATGCGACCTTTGCAAGGTGTTTCCCGGCGATGTGCTTGGCCCGAAACTGGTAAAAGGCATGTTGGCACCGATGCCTTGGTCGAAGCTGATGGTGACAGGAGGAGTGGAACCGACGCAGGAAAATCTGACTTCCTGGATTAAGGCCGGAGTGTTCTGTGTAGGTATGGGTTCTAAACTGTTCCCGAAAGACAAGGTAACTGCTGAAGACTGGACCTACATCACCGAGAAGTGCAAGGAAGCATTGGGATACATTGCCGATGCCAGAAAATAAATTTCATCGCATTCATTTTGTTTAAAGGTGTTTAAAGGGACAAGCCCCGAATCAATAGATTCAGGGGCTTGTTTTCTATGGCAGATTGACAGATGAGTGTTTATAAGTGTAAAGAACACTACTGTTCTACAAAAGTATGTTATAAAACATACTTATCTGCTTGGGATTGTTTGCACACACCAGGATTTTTCTTACCTTTGCAGTGCTGTTGGGAAACAGTAATGGTAAATAAAGAAAAGTTGTTTTCAATAACAAGTTATTAGTTTAAGGTAAAAAGAATACTTTCATAGGCTAAAAAGTTAAGGTAAAAATTATGATGTTAGTTTTCAATTTAGGTTGAATTTAGTAGTTTTGTAAGGTAAAAAAGTAAAGGTTGTTTTTTAGGTTAACAAATAGATGTAAGATGTAAAAGAAAAGCCTTTAGGGCTTTTCTTATCGGTGGCGAGGAGTTCGTGAGAATTTACTCGTTTTTTGTTTTTATAGGTAGGGACATTCATCAAATAGGGACATTCCGGAATCCGGCAACCAATACTTACTGCAACATGCAGGTTTAACAAAACAATAGCGACTGCAACTATTAGGTTTATAGTGACAGTCGCTATTGTATAATATAAAATGAATATCCGCAAACCTCCTAAATTATCAAAGTTTAATCTCAGAGTCATGCCGTGCCTTTCATTTGGAACGTTTTTTGCAAAAGTCCATAAATGGAGGTATGAACTATGAAGGAGTTGACACTTTTGAATTTCTCGGAAATTTATCCGGACGAGGCTTCTTGCGGGGAAGCCCTCCGCCGTTTCCGCGAGGGGCACGACCTTTGCTACAGCCGTTGCGGCTGCACTCACCTTTATTGGAACAAACCGCACAAGTCGTGGATATGCAGCCATTGCAGGCATGAGACCACGCTCCGTTCGGGCACGGTGATGCAGGGAAGCAAGCTGCCCATACGGGATTGGTTTGCCGTAATGTTCCTGCTCACGGCTACCAAACGTGCCATATCAGCTAAAGAGATGCAGCGGCAGCTTGGACGTAAGCGCTACCAACCGGTATGGGAGATGACGCATAAGCTCCATGACGTGATGGACAGACGTGATTCTGCCTACAAGCTCCACGGCGACATGGAGATA
>CAYPUJ010000129.1:0-6538 GCA_964413805.1 uncultured Bacteroides sp.
TCCGTACAGGTACCGGACAAACGGTTTGCACGTGCGGCAAACAGGCGTGTCCGGCATCCCTCTCCGGCAGTGTCCGTCGGGGCAAAAAAGAGGCGGGTCGCAACTTCTGCAGTTTCCTGCAAGTTGCGACCCGCCTTCTCCCTTTTGTACGTCAGTGATGGATTTGCTTTTATGCCTTCACGCCATTGTATTCGTCGGAAACGGTCAGTTTCTTTCTGCCTTTTGCACGACGTGCAGCCAACACTCTGCGGCCGTTGGCTGTAGACATTCTTTCACGGAAGCCGTGTTTGTTTCTTCTCTTTCTGTTCGAGGGTTGAAATGTTCTTTTCATCGGTTATATTGTTTTATGTTATTATTCTCACGAATTTGGGGTGCAAAAATAGATACTTTTTTCAAAAGAAACAAGCGATAACCCTTTTTCTCTCAAAAGTTTTGTGTTTTTTACTGATTTGCATTACTTTTGCATCCGCAAACTCGCACGCTCATGCGAACGAACTAAACAAATAAACTCAACATAAAAAAGAGACAACGTATGATTAATGCTCAAGACATTAAAATTGGAACCTGCATCCGCATGGACGGCAAGCTCTATTTCTGCATCGACTTCCTGCACGTGAAACCGGGGAAGGGCAACACCTTTATGCGTACCAAACTGAAAGACGTGGTGAACGGCTACGTGCTGGAACGCCGCTTCAACATCGGCGAGAAGCTGGAAGATGTGCGCGTGGAACGCCGTCCCCATCAATATCTCTATAAAGAAAGTGAAGACTACATCTTCATGAACCAGGAAACGTTCGAACAAATTCCCATCGCCCACGACCTGATCAACGGCGTGGACTTCCTGCTGGAAGGTATGACGGTGGACGTTGTGTCTGACGCTTCGACCGAAACGGTGCTCTATGCCGACGTGCCCGTCAAGGTGCAGATGAAGGTGACATACACCGAACCCGGTCTGAAAGGCGACACAGCCACCAACACGCTGAAGCCTGCCACCGTGGAGTCGGGTGCCACGGTCCGCGTGCCGCTCTTCATCAGCGAAGGCGAAACCATCGAAATCGACACACGCGACGGCTCTTACGTGAGCCGCGTGAAGGCATAAGAAAAAAAACTGTCCCAAACCGGCAAGCGGGCATCCCTCGGAAGAAAGAGGGATGCCCGCTTCGTTTCGGGGCTGTCCGTCCGGCATACGCGGTTCAGAACCCGCTCAGGTCCAGTATGGTCACGCCCACCAGATTGTACAGGGTCACGGTTTCGGCACCCATCGACTCGATGGTTACGGTGTGCGAACCGCTGTTTTCATACGTGTGGGTGGCTTCGTCGCTGTAAGTTTCTTCCTCCCCGTCGCCCCAAAGGATGCGTCCGTTGGCCAAGTAGGAACCGGACAGTAGGGGCGCACTGAACGTGGTGGCCGTGTGCTGTATGTGGAGCACATTCTCGTCCTGTTGGGAGTATTGCCGCACGGTCACCGTTTGCCGCAGGCCGCTTGCCCTGAACGTGATGGTAGCTTCACGGGCTTCGTCCGTTTCGTTGGCATCGACCACGAAGCTCACCGGCACTTCCACTAACGCGCGGGTGTCGGATGTCTGGTGAATCCAGTCGGCAGAAAGGCTGACCTCGAAATCGACATTCGTGTTGACGGAGAAGCTGAGCGTGCAGCCCTCGTAGCCCAGTACGTACTCCGGTTGCGCCACCAGGATGGCATCCAGCTGCACCTGCGTGACGGTCACCGTGTCGGCTGCTCCCGTTTCTTCGTTGACAAAAGCGATTTGGGCAGTGCGGTAATCGTATGTATCATTGGGGGCTACCAGGATGCGCCGCGTATAAGTGGAAATCGAGCGGGTGACGACCTCGCTCAGCCAGTCTGCGTCGGCGGGCAGGCGCATTTCGTAGGGGACGTTGCTGCGCAGTTCGATGACCAGCGTGTCTCCCCCGCTGGAGACGATATATTCGTTTTGCGTCAGCACAATCTGGGGCGTTTCGCCGTCCTGATAGACCGTGACGGTTTCCGACAGTTCGCCACTGCTAAGCACAATCTTTCCTTCGCGTTTCTCGATACTCTCGTTTGCGGCTACCTGGAACTGTAGTTGCGTGGTGGTGAGCGCACGGGTCTGCACAAGCGTCAGCCATTCGGCAGCCGTTTCGTCGATGGTGTACTCAAAGTCCACGTTGGCCTGTACTTCCACCGTGATATCTCCGCCATCGGCTTCCACCTCAATGCGTTGGGAAGTCACGGTCAGGGCATCCTGTTGCTTTTGTGCCAGGGTGAGACGTTCGACGATGCTGCCAGAACGGAGAATGAGGGTGGCGTTCCGTTCGTCGAAAGTGTCGTTCTCGGTCACGGTGAGCACCACGCTGCAGGTGCCGGCTTCTCCACTGGCGGGAGATACGCTGCACCAGTCCTGGTCTGTTTCGGCTGTCCAGGCAGCCGTGGAGGTAAACGTGACGGAAAGGCTTCCGCCGCCCGACTCGAACACAGGTTGTGAATCGTCGGCAAGAGTGATGGCCGGTGTGGCCGACAGGGAACTGTTTTCTTCATCCGAGCAGGCTGTGAACAAGGTCGCCGCCAGCAGGAGGAACAAAGTGTGGAGAGATATTGTCTGTTTCATAACGGAATCTTTTTTTGTGGAATGATGAAGTCTGAAGAACAGGTTATTCGTCTGCCTCCGGCAGGGTGAGGGTCAACGTCTTCGTTTCGCTCCCTTTCTGCAGCGTGAGCAGGTATGAACCGCCCGGCAGGGAAGAAACGTCGATAGTGATTTCGTTGCCGTCCGCGCGGCACAGGCTGCTGTAGTCGCTTCCGCCGGTTGCTTGCAGGGTGGCTGTCACACCGTCTTTCACCTGAAGGGTGAAGGTGCGGGTCTTTTTCTCGTAGGTGAGCGTGGTGGTCTCTTCGATGCTGTATTCGTCGGCTATGAGGTAATCCCAGACGCAGCCTTCTTCATCGCTGCCGACGATGAGTGTCCACTCGGGTGTACGCTCGCTGCGGTAGTAAGCGCGAAGGCGGTAGCCTACAAGAATGGGAACGGTGACACACACACTGCGTGCATAACTTTTTCCATAATTGACCTGCAAGTCGGTCACGGTCATTTCAGATAATGTTTCTACAATCTGTCCATCCCTGTCCGCTACAGCCAACATGAATTCCCCTGTAAACGCATCTGAGCCGTTATTCCGCATTGAACCTGCATAGAGTGTGAAAGAAACATTCTGTTGGACGGTCGATGGCACAGCTTCTAATCCGTTAATGGTTCGTCCGAGAGACTCACTAGAATCGAAGCGAATGTCTTCCACATATTCACCTCCGGCATTTTTCTGTATGCCGATTACTGCCCTTTGGTCATCGTTATATCCACTGTCCGACCCGCCGGCTCCTGTTCGTAGGGGTCCATTGCTGAAAGGAGAAAATAGCCGTTGGAAGTTCCGCCCCATCCCCAGTTCACGCTGAAGTAGTCTTCCGAGTCGTAACCGTCCAGCACGAAAGCATGGCCGCTTTCATCATTATAGCCGCTATAGATGACAGGGCGGTCATTGTCCAGTTCGTTACGCATCATCTGATGCCACTCGCTTGTGTTGTATCTGCTGCGGATGATGTAGCGGCAGGTTTGGTCATAATCCATATAAGTACTTAGGAAAGATGGTATGTAGGACGGATAAGCACCTGTCCCGTCACTGCCGATCGGGCCGAAATCCGATTGTAGTCCGATGGCGCAGTCGCGCATCAGTGTGGCTACTGCATCAGACTCTTTCTGTGTATAGTTTCCGGACGAATATTTCAATCGCATGTTTGTCCAGTCGTAGGCTTCGCCCAAAGCAACCTCGTCCACTGATAACTGATACGTTGTCGTGGTGTAGGCTGGAAGAGTGCCGGTACCGCACTCCGGCCATTGGTGGTAGCGCATCACGATGGCAAGTGCGGTGGCGGTACATCCCGTGTAGGTGGCGGTACTGCCTATCTTGGGGCATTTTGCATTGTAGGGACTCGTCTGGTTCCACAATGCCGTCTCCAGTTCCACCATTGCCGTACCGGCACGGGTGGAAGCCCAGGAGCGGGTGACCCGTTCTGAAGCCTGTACTCCTTGTTGGCGTGCGTGGTTGATTTCCCCGCGTATTTGGACGAGCCAGTCCCGCAGGTTCTCAGGCATGTCATCTGCGGAAAAAACGTGTTCGAACGAGTAGGCCAGTATCGGCACGGCCACGTCGTCACCTGCCACAATCACAAACCCCGGTTCCGACTCATTATTGAACACGTAGTAGGCCGCTGCTTCCTCCGATGAACGGGTAACGAGTTTTTCGCTGTGAAGCACCATCCGAAAAGACGGGGAAGCCACACTGCGTGTCTGTGCAGACTGCCAGAAGGCGACGGCCATCTCACGCGCCTGTTCTTCCGTCACATTGTCGGCAAACATGAATCCTGACATGAAAACCAACAACAGAAAAATAGTACGTTTCATCTGTAAATAGTTCTTTGGATGAATAATAAAAAATTATATAATACGTGGCAAATGTATAAAATTTAATACGAATACAAAATATCTGTATCGTTTTTTTGGCCAGTTCATTAAAAAAACGCGGGCTTTACCAAAAAGTGAACGCGAAACCTTATCTTTGCCTCCTGAAAACGAAGAATGGAAAGGCGAAACATGGAAAGCGAAGCGTTATCTCCCAAATACTCTTTCATCGTCCCGGTCTACAACCGCCCTGACGAAGTGGACGAATTGCTGGACAGTCTGACCCGGCAGACCTGCCGTGACTTTGAAGTGGTGGTGGTGGAGGATGGTTCCACCCGTCCTTGCGGGAGCGTCGCCGGGCGTTACCGCGATGTGTTGGACGTGCATTACCATGTCAAGCCCAATTCCGGACCGGGGCAGACGCGCAATTATGCAGCCGAACGCAGCCGGGGGGAATACCTTATTATATTGGATTCCGACTGCATCCTGCCGCCCGGCTACCTGGCTGCCGTGGAGCAGGAACTGGAGCACGAGCCGGTCGATGCTTTCGGAGGTCCCGACCGTGCCCATCCTTCGTTCACCGCGTTGCAGAAAGCCATCAACTATTCCATGACTTCTTTCTTCACCACAGGAGGCATCCGTGGAGGAAAGAAGAAGATGGACAAGTTCTACCCGCGCAGTTTCAATATGGGCGTGCGGCACGATGTCTATCGCCGGCTGGGCGGCTTTTCGGTCATGCGCTTCGGCGAGGACATCGACTTCAGCATCCGCATCTTCCAAGGAGGGTATCGCTGCCGGCTGTTTCCCGCTGCCTGGGTGTATCACAAACGCCGCACCGACCTGCGCAAGTTCTTCAAGCAGGTGCACAACTCGGGCATCGCGCGCATCAACCTCTACAAGAAATATCCCGACTCGCTGAAGCCGGTGCACTTCCTGCCCGGACTCTTTACGCTGGGCACGGCCGTGCTGCTGTCGGGTGCGGCGGTATGCCCCTACGCACCTTTGCCGCTGCTGGTCTATGCCCTGCTGGTTTGCGTGGACTCGACGGTGCAGAACCGCAACCTGCGCATCGGGCTGCTGTCTGTGGCTGCGGCCTATGTGCAACTCATCGGTTACGGCACGGGGTTCTGGCGTGCCTGGTGGCGGAGGTGCGTGCGAGGCAAAGGGGAATTTGAAGCGTTCCGGAAGAATTTCTATAAATAGTCTGCTGCAACCATACAATGACCATGAAGCTCACCATCAACCAATGGGCGGAAGAAGACCGCCCCCGCGAGAAAATGATGCAGAAAGGCGCTGCCGCACTGAGCGATGCAGAGTTGCTGGCCATCCTTATCGGGTCGGGCAACACCGAGGAGAGTGCCGTGGCGTTGATGCAGCGTGTGCTGGCTGCCTGCGGCAACAACCTCAACAGCCTGGGCAAATGGGAGGTGCGCAACTTCTCCCGTTTCAAAGGATTGGGACCTGCCAAAAGCATCACCATCCTCGCTGCCTTGGAACTGGGCAAGCGGCGCAGCCTGCAAGAACAGCCCGAACGCCCGCAGATACGCAGTTCGGAGGACATCTACCACATTTTCCATCCCTTGCTGTGCGATGCGCCCAACGAAGAGTTCTGGATACTCCTGCTCAACCAGGCAGGCAAGATGATAGAACGCATACGCATGAGCCAGGGCGGACTGAATCAGACCGTCGTCGATATGCGTTCCATCCTGCGCGAAGCCCTTCTGCACAGGGCGGTACAGTTGGCTCTTGTGCACAACCATCCCTCCGGCAACCCGCGCCCCAGCATGGAGGACTGCCGCCTCACCGAGCAAGTACGCCAGGCTGCGCAGGTGATGCAAATCCACCTGATAGACCACGTGATTGTTACCGACGGGCAGTTCTACAGTTTCCACGACGAGGGGAGGATTTGACAACCGGGCAAACGTGTAAAGGTGTCACCCGATACGGTGGCTTCACGCTCGTCCCCTGTCGCACGCCATACAATTATGGGGGTGCACCGGACGATGCACCCCATACGGAGTAAAATAAAATATAGGGAAATCACTTTTTCTTCTTCCAGAGACTGGTCATATCTTCCAGAGTCTTTCCTT
>CAYPUJ010000130.1:0-6532 GCA_964413805.1 uncultured Bacteroides sp.
GCTCCGTACCTGTACCGGACACGAGCCGTACAGGTACGGAGCAACACCCCCTGCGCACGGGCAAACCGGCCAACGGACGACCACTCAAAAAACCGCTGTGAAACAGCGAAAAAAAACGGGCCATTGACAGAAAAACAGTGGAGATTCCCGATTATTTTCGTATTTTTGCCTGCAACTGATGCAAGCGGCCATGTGCGGAACATCGTCCGGCAGCATACTTAACCCCCTTGAACAAGCACCGATATATGAGCGAAGACTACGAAGCACCGATGGACGAACGGGACACGGAACATCCCGAACAGAACCCCGACATTACCGGCGAATCACACAGCGACTACACACCCGCCGACACGAAGGATGCCGGTGCGGTGCGCCGGTTGAGCGGCATGTACCAGAACTGGTTCCTGGATTACGCCTCTTACGTCATCCTGGAGCGGGCCGTGCCGCACATACTCGACGGGTTCAAGCCGGTGCAACGCCGCATCCTCCACACCATGCGGCGCATGGAGGACGGACGCTACAACAAGGTGGCCAACATCGTGGGCGAGACCATGAAGTTTCACCCGCACGGCGATGCCTCCATCAAGGACGCGCTGGTGCAACTGGGGCAAAAGGACCTGCTCGTCGACTGCCAGGGAAACTGGGGAAACATCCTGACGGGCGACGATGCCGCCGCCGCACGTTACATCGAAGCACGGCTGACCAGGTTTGCCCTGGACGTGGTGTTCAACCCCAAGACCACCGAATGGAAACTCTCCTACGACGGACGCAACCGCGAGCCGGTGACGTTGCCCGTCAAGTTCCCCCTGCTGCTGGCGCAAGGCGTGGAGGGCATCGCCGTGGGACTTTCGTCGAAAATCCTGCCGCACAACTTCAACGAACTGTGCGAAGCCGCCATACACTACCTGCACAACGAGGAGTTCCACCTCTACCCCGACTTCCAGACGGGCGGGCAGATAGACGTGTCGAAGTACAACGACGGCGAACGCGGCGGACTGGTGCGCATCCGTGCCCGCATCGAGAAGGTGGACAACAAGACGCTGGCCGTGCGGGAAATCCCCTACGGAAAGACGGTGGCCAGCGTGTGCGACTCCATCGTGCGTGCCAGCGAAAAGGGAAAGATAAAAATCAGAAAGGTGGAAGACCTCACGTCGGACAACGTGGAAATCCTGGTGCAACTGGCACCCGGCGTGTCGTCGGACAAGACCATCGATGCCCTCTATGCCTTCACCGACTGCGAGGCGAGCGTATCGCCCAACTGCTGCGTCATCGACGAGCAGAAGCCACACTTCCTCACCGTGAGCGACGTGCTGCGCCGCTCGGTGGACAACACCCTGCAACTGCTGAAGCGCGAACTGGAGATACGCCGCGACGAGATAAAGGAAAGCCTGCACTTTGCCTCGCTGGAGAAAATCTTCATTGAAGAACGCATCTACAAGGATGCCGGGTTTGAGCAGGCCGCCGACATGGATGCCGCCTGCGAGCACATCGACTCCCGCCTGACGCCTTTCTACCCGCAGATGATCCGCGAGGTGACCAAGGACGACATCCTGCGGCTGATGGAAATCAAGATGGGGCGCATCCTCAAGTTCAACTCCGACAAGGCCGAAGAACAGATAGCCCGCATGAAGGAGGACATCGCGCAAACCGAACACCACCTGGCCAACATGGTGGAGTACACCGTGGATTGGTTTGCCCGCCTGCAGGAGAAGTACGGCAAGCAGTTCCCGCGCCGCACCGAGTTGCGCAACTTCGACACCATCGACTCGGCCAAGGTGGTGGAAGCCAACGAGAAGCTCTACATCAACCGCGAAGAAGGATTCATCGGCACGGGACTGAAGAAAGACGAGTTTGTGGCCAACTGCTCCAACCTGGACGATGTCATCCTCTTCTTCCGCAACGGCAAGTACATCGTCACGCCCGTGGCAGACAAGAAATTCGTGGGAAAGAACGTCATCTACATCAACGTGTTCAAGAAGAACGACCGGCGCACCATCTACAACGTGGTGTACCGCGACGGCAAGAACGGCACGTGCTACATCAAGCGGTTTGCCGTGACCGGTGTCGTGCGCGACCGCGAATACGACCTCACGCAGGGCACGCCCGACTCGCGCGTCATGTACTTCACCGCCAACCCCAACGGCGAAGCCGAAATCATCAAGGTGACGCTCAAGCCCAACCCGCGCGTGCGCCGCATCCTCTTCGAAGAGGACTTCAGCCAGATACACATCAAGGGCCGCCAGGCGATGGGCAACATCCTGACGCGCCTGCCCGTGCACAAAATCACGCTGAAGCAACGGGGCGGCTCCACGCTGGGCGGACGGAAGGTGTGGTTCGACAGCGACGTGCTCCGCCTCAACTACGACGGGCGGGGCGAGTTCCTGGGCGAGTTCCTGGGCGAAGACCTCATCCTGGTGGTGCTGGACGACGGCAGCTTCTACACCACGAACTTCGACGTGAACAACCACTACGAAAACAACATACGCCTCATCGAGAAGTTCACCCCCCACAAGGTGTGGACCGTGGTGTTCAATGATGCCGACCAGCAGAACCTGCCCTACATCAAGCGGTTCTGCTTCGAGCCTACCCGCCGCCGGCAGAGTTTCCTGGGCGACAACAGGCACAACCGCCTCATCCTGCTCACCGACGAGTACTATCCGCGCCTGGAAGTGGTGTTCGGCGGGAACGACAGCTTCCGCCAGCCGCTGGTGGTGGATGCCGACGAGTTCACCCCCGTCCGGGGATACAAGACAAAGGGCAAGCGGCTCACCACCCACACCGTGGAGACCATCAACGAGCTGGAACCCGTCCGCCAACCCGACCCCGAACCCGAAGCGGAGACACCGCCTCCCGTTCCCGATACCGGACCGGAGATTCTCGACCCCGACCAAGGCAAGAGCGAGGGGGAAATCTTCGACGAACTGACGGGTCAGATGCGCCTGTTTGAATAAAAAAGAACCGCCATGCGACAAAGAGAACCTGACCTGAAAATGCTTTCACGACTTCCCGCCCGATGGAAACCGGCCGCTGCGTGGCTGATGCTCTTCTTCCTTGCTACCGTGCCTGCGGTACTGCGGGCACAAACCACCGAAGCCGAGGCCGCCGCCGTGCTCCGCACCGACTCTGCCGCCCGACCGCGCCTCATCACCCGCGCCACGCTCTACGGGGCGGGCTTTACCAACGTGTTCGACACCTACCTCTCGCCCCAGGAGTACACCGGTGTGGAGTTCCGCATCTCGCGCGAAAACATGCGCATGACGGACCGGATGCAGGGCAACCTCTCCCGCCAGACCTTTTTCCAGGGCAACGTGGGCTACACGCACAACAAAGTGAACAACAACAATACCCTCTCCGCCCTGCTGAACTGGAACTACGGCCTGCACTACCACTTCCGCCTGACCGACAACTTCCGCCTACTGGCCGGAAGCGTGGGCGAAGTGAACGGCGGCTTCCTCTACAACATGCGCAACGGCAACAACCCCGCACAGGCCCGCGCCTACGTCAACCTCGACGCTTCGCTCATGGCCATCTGGCAGGTGTGCGTGGCACGGGTGCCCCTCACGCTGCGCTATCAGGCCAACCTGCCCGTGGCGGGGGTGATGTTCTCGCCCCAATACGGGGAGTCCTACTACGAAATCTTCTCCCTCGGCAACCACGAGGGCATCGTGCACTTCACCTCGCTCCACAACCAGCCTTCGCTGCGCCAGATGCTGACTGCCGACTTCCCCGTGGGCCGCGTGAAGATGCGCTTCGCCTACCAGTGGGACGCCCAGCAGGCCAAAATCAACGACATCAAGATGCACACCTACTCCCACGTGTTCATGGTGGGACTGGTGAAAGAGCTTTACCTCTTCCGCAACCCGAAGAAAAAGTAAGATCCGCAATTCCTAAACCACTAAAAAAACAACAGACAACCATGCGTCGCTTTCCTCCCTTCCGCATCCTCCGCCTGCCGGTGCTGTCCGCGCTCCTGCTGCTGACGGCCTCGTGCATCGACGAAGATGAATTTGACAACACCCCCCAAGGCAACTTCGAAGCCCTGTGGACCATCATCGACGAACGGTATTGCTACCTGGACTACAAACAAATCAACTGGGACTCCATCCACGATGTCTACCAGCCCCTCATCTCGTCGGGCATGAGCAGCGACGGACTCTTTGAAGTGCTGGGCGACATGCTGGCCGAACTGAAGGACGGACACGTCAACCTCTACAGCGCGTCGAACACCGCCCGCTACTGGGACTGGTACCTGGACTATCCGCGCAACTACAGCGAAACCCTCGTGGAGCAATACCTGGGACGCGACTACCGCATCGGCGGGGGCATACGCTACACCATCCTGGACGACAACATCGGCTATGCCTGCTACGACGACTTCTCCAACGCCGTGGGCGAAGGCAACCTGGACTACATGCTCTCCTACCTCTCCATCTGCAACGGACTCATCATCGACGTGCGCAACAACGGCGGCGGTGTCCTGACCTATGCCTCGCGGCTGGCCGCACGCTTCACCAACGAACGGGTGCTGACCGGCTACATCATGCACAAGACAGGCACCGGACACAGCGACTTCTCCGACCCGGAACCCATCTACCTCGACCCCTCCACCAGCATACGCTGGCAGAAGCCCGTGGTGGTGCTCACCAACCGGCACGCCTACAGTGCGACAAACGAGTTCGTCAACGCCATGAGCTGCCTGCCCCAGGTGACGCTCCTGGGCGACAAGACGGGGGGCGGCGCAGGACTGCCCTTCACCTCGGAACTGCCCAACGGCTGGGGTGTCCGCTTCTCGGCCAGCCCGCACCTCAACGCGCAGAAGGAGCACATCGAGTTTGGCATTGACCCCGACTATCACGTGGACATGACCGACGAGGACGAGGCCGAAGGGCTGGACACCATCATCGAGGCCGCCCGCGCCCTGATCAAGACCGGAAGCACAGGCATCGGAACGGACAGCGATGTGTCCGCCACGGCGCAACTTTCTGCCCGAACCGTTTGCAAAAAATGATTTTCTTGCTACCTTTGCCGCGAGTTCGAGGCGGTTGTGGCGTAATTGGTAGCCGCGCCAGACTTAGGATCTGGTGTCGAAAGACGTGTAGGTTCGAGTCCTATCAGCCGCACTTGTTCCCCTTTTTTCATTGAATCACACAGACAAACAACTAAAAGCCCCGGGTCTTTTTCTTCCTCCTTTCGACCCGGGGATTTTTTTGCACCTTCCCAAAGGGAAACTTCGCGCGAATATCCGTATTTTTGCAACTAGGAATACGAATCATTTTTATCAGAAGCGATATGAACCTGACATCCACCTTTGCAGCCGTGCAGCAGGCAAGCCGCCAACTGCCGAGCCTGGACGATGCCGTCCGCAACCACGTACTGAACGAAGTGGCCGATGCCGCCCTGGCGCACACCGGCTACATCCTCGAAGAAAACCGGAAAGACCTGGACCGCATGGATCCCGCCAACCCCAGATACGACCGGCTGAAGCTGACTGCCGCCCGCCTGCAGGGCATTGCCGCCGATATGCGCAACGTGGCCCGCCTGCCTTCTCCCTTGGGACGGGTGCTGCGCGAAAACATCCTGCCCAATGGGCTGCGCATCCGCCGCGTGAGCGTGCCTTTCGGCGTGGTGGGCATCGTCTACGAAGCACGCCCCAACGTGAGCTTCGATGTGTTCTCGCTTTGCTTCAAGAGCGGAAACGCCTGCATCCTGAAGGGCGGGAGCGATGCCGACTGCTCCAACCGGGCCATCGTCGGCATTGTGCACGACGTGCTGAAGCGGCTCGGCCTTCCGACCCACTCGGTGGAACTGTTGCCCGCCGACCGCGAAGCCACCGCACAACTGCTCCACGCCCGCGAATACGTAGACCTGCTCATACCGCGCGGCAGCAGCAGCCTCATCCGTTTTGTACGGGAGAATGCTTCCGTCCCCGTCATCGAGACGGGCGCGGGCATCTGCCACACCTTCTTCGACCGCACAGGCGACCTGGAAAAGGGAACCGCCATCGTAAACAATGCCAAGACCCGCCGCGTGAGCGTGTGCAACGCTCTGGACTGTCTGCTGGTGGACAGCCACCGCCTGCCCGACCTGCCTGCCTTGTGCGCCCCGCTGCAGCAGAGCCGCGTGACACTCTATGCCGATGCCCCTGCCCTGGAAGCCCTGGCAGGCTCCTACCCCGAAGAACTGCTGCAGCCCGTCACTCCGGAAAGCTACGGCACGGAGTTTCTGGACTACAAGATGGCCATCAGGACGGTTGCTTCCATCGACGAGGCTTTGGCGCACATCCACCGCTACAGTTCGAAACACAGCGAGAGCATTGTGACTGAGGACACAGACAACGCCACCCGGTTCTGCCGCGACGTGGATGCGGCCTGCGTCTACGTCAATGCGCCCACCTCGTTCACCGACGGCGCACAATTCGGCCTCGGAGCGGAGATTGGTATCAGCACCCAGAAGCTGCACGCCCGTGGCCCGATGGGACTGGAGGAAATCACCACCTACAAATGGGTGGTGGAAGGCAACGGGCAGGTGAGGG
>CAYPUJ010000131.1:0-6426 GCA_964413805.1 uncultured Bacteroides sp.
ACGGCGTTGCTGCCATAAGGATGCTGCTGAATAAAATTCAAACAGGCTCTTACATTCTACTCTTTTCAGTCTTGCCGGCTCCGGTTCCCCGATATTTTGAGCGCACTGTGTTAAACTTGTAGCGGATTGTAAGTCTGATATTCCTCTGTTCGGACTTGTTATATAACGCTGTAGATATGTCATTGCTATATATCGTTGTCCGTGCCTGAGATTTATCAAACACATCATTTGCATAAATGGCAACAATGAGATTGTCGTCAGAAAACGATTTTCTTATCATCAAATCGAACTTGTTCGTTGAGGACAAGGACATATTCTGCATATCCCCTGCTGTTGTAAACTGAAAATCGGCCCCCAACGCCCATCCTTTTGGCAGCGATACGGTATTGTTCAATGTACACGAATACAGTGGTTTGTCAAACCGTAGAGTTTCTCCGGAACAGCTTGCGGAATAAGATTGTTTTATCACACCTGCTGTCGCTTGTGGTTTCCAACATCCGAAAGTGGGCTGTGCTCCCATGACGAACTGCATTTGTGTGTAATGTGGAACATTCTCAAAAGAAAACAACTTGACGGAAGAATCATCCATGTATTGTGTTGTACTCCAAAAGATGGAGTTGACATCATGATTGACAGATGCTTGCGCAAACAGCCATTTCCACATGCCGGATATCTGTACGGTGTACTTCTTTGTAGGCTGCAGTTTGGGATTGCCACTTTGACAGGTGAAACTGTTTACATATCTTATACCACCATCAAGTTGCTGATAACCTGGACGCAAAGTACGGTTAGTAAATGACAAGGAGAATCTGGCTCTGCCAAAGGAGGCATCCATGGCAAACGTGGGGAATATGTTATTATATTCTTTTGACAGGTCGGAAGTCGGACTTCCATCTTCCAGGTATTTGTAAACGACATGTTCAAATCTCAATCCGGCTGATAAGTTAAATACCCCCAACGTCTGTAATATTGTTGCGAAGGCGGCAAAATTATCTTCCCGGATTTCGGTAAAAGAATCTTCTGTAAATGCCCCGTCATAATCATATCCATAACTGAGTTGTGAGTTTGTATATTCTTCTCCCAGTTCAATCTTACCTTTTCCTATGGGGTAGGACACGACAAGTTTTTCAGCTAATAAACGGCTGTTCCTGATTCCTTCAGATGTGATATAACGGTTAACGTCAGGGGCAGTCTGGCTGGTTTCATTGTGGGTGTCATCGCTTTCCGAATGTTTTTCTGTAAGGTCTGCGTTGAAATCAATATCAAACTTGCCCATATTCCCATTATAATAGACATTGAAATTATGGATAGGCAATGAAATGGAATGTGACAGCCAATCAGATACAATAATCTCGGACGAAACAAGCCCGTTCTCATTGAACAGATTTACTTGAGATGCAGGAACTGCATGGGTCCGGCTGTATTCCCTATCCAGGCTATAATAACAACCGACAAACTGATTATCTGAGATTTGATAATTAATGCCTATTTTTTCCGACAGGTCATTGAACTTCTGCACACTCCATGTTTCGATGGACTGATATAAGATGTTCGCACCACTTGTTTCCATCTTTGCCTGATCAGAATAATTCTTTTTCCCAAAAGAGAAATAGCTGTCAGCAAAAATGTCCAGTCTGTTATGCCGGTAATTAAAAGAAAAGTCAGATGAATTTCGTGCGAAATGCGAAATACGTGTATTATTGTATAAATCTGCACTGAATCCTTCGCCACGCTGTGGAATCGTTTTGATGCGTATCACTGATTGCACTGCCGCAGAATATTGTGACCCGGGATTGGTGATTACCTCCACGGAACGGATGCTTTCAGAACTGAGCTGTTGCAGTTCGTTTGCATTCCTCACAAGTCGCCCGTTTATATAAATCTGAGGTGTTCCTTTACCGAATACTGTAAAATTGCCGTCTGTTTCTTTCACAAGGGGGAGTCGGGACAGGACATCGGCAGCAGTTCCCATCTTTGATAGCACGCTGTTTTCTATCGTTGTCACTAATGCTCCCCCTCTTAATTGTGTGAAAGGACTGTTGGCCCTTACAACGACCTCATCCAACATTATTTCCGCTTCATCCAGTATGATTGTTTTCAGATCACCTGTGGATGGGATTTCCATCACGTAGCCTTTGTACCCAATGGCTGATACAGCCACACTGTTATCCTGACTGAAAGGGTGGGTTATTTCAAATGTGCCATCTGTATCAGTTATGACTCCGGTCACAAACGAACTATCTTTCATCAATACAACATTGGCGAACTCAATGGGAACCCCATTCTTATCAATCACCTGACCTTTGACACTTTGGGCGTATAGCCGTACATTTAAGACAAGCATACTTACGATGATAACATATTTCATAATACTTTATTTGGTTCTGTACTTTTTTGGTTTGAATGAGAAACAGTTTCCTAACGTTATTTTCTGGTGCAAAACTACTTCAAAAGGCATTTATTGCTGATTTATATCACAGACTTTACCGACTGCAACCTGATTTTATGCAGCATTGATTATAAGCTGTTTACAAGAGCATAAAGTCTGAAAAGTTTATATTGGAATAATGTTGCTTTATATTCGGTTATATCCAAGGTATTGATATTGCGGAAAACGAGTAATTTTGCCGGAAAATATAAACCATTGCATTCGGATGAGTATTAAGATAAGGTTTTTTATTATGTTGCTATGCCCATTGGTTGTATCTTGTTCTGCGTATGACGATGACAGGCAAAAGGCCGATGAAGCCATAAGGTTAGCTTTGCAACACGAGGCAGAAGGATCATCGCTAAGTGAGGATACCGGTGTTGTAGAGGCATTGCAATTCTATAAATCAGAAGAGCCGGCAGATACCGCAACAATAAAGACTGCAACGAGACTTGTTGCAAGCCATTATTGGTGGGCAGGGGAAAAGGCCAAAGCTTATGAAACATTGGAACGTTCTATTGAAGAGTATCCCGATGATGATAAAAGCAGGTATGTGCTACTGAACTTTCTCGTATCAGATGGCGACTATAAGAAGGTGGAGCACTATCTTATGCAACGGATGAGTGGCGATGACTCTATCCGTTCATTCAGAGATTTACACGAACTTGCCATCGTAAAGTTCTACAACGACGATACAGAAGGAGCAATAGCCTGTTATGAGAAGGCATTCAACCTTGTTAAAGATGCAAAAGATTCTATGCTTATGTGGAAACCTGCATTGCCTGCTTATGCGGATATCCTTAGCGCTGCCGGAAACCAAAGAAAAGCCATCGGGATTCGTAAAAAGGTGCTTGAGCACGACAGGGGAAACAATCCGACCGAGGAAGCTTTATCCTATGTTTCATTGGCGTGGTATAGTCTGCTGCTTGACGATCTCCCGACGGCACGCAATTATGTTGAATTAGCCCGGGCAACCAAGGACGAAACATTTGACAACAACTTGTCGAAATCCTGTTATCTTCAATTGGTGAAACTGATTCTGGATTATGCTGAAACATCCAATGTTGACATGAAGGAATGGGCACTCTTCGTAAATGGTCTTGGCGACAAAGCTATGGTTGCTCAGAAGATTACTGATGCCAAACGGGATGCTAACTGGAGACTCGCAGAAGAGAATATGCAGATAACAATACAAAGGCAGAAGGAGCAGATACTGTTTTTGGTTTTGACCTTTATCATGCTTCTTGCCATAATGGGTTTGTTGTTATGGCTGCGTAACAGGAAAAACAAGCTGGTGGAGAAAGAAGAAGAGATAGATACGCTCCGAAAACTTTTGTTGGAGTCTTCGGATGCAGTTGATGATAATAAAGACGACCGTTTCTTCAAGAAGATATTGTTACAGCAACTGGGCATAATCAGACTGGCTACATCTAACCCAACCTCTGCAAATCTGGACTTGTTAAAACGGATCCGGAAAATTACCGGCCAGGAGGTGGATGTGGACTCCCTTTTGAACTGGAATGACCTTTATCAGACTATTGACTATATCTATGATGGATTCTACACTTCTTTAGTCAAGAAGTTTGGAACGACTCTTAATGACAAAGAGATTCAGCTGTGCTGTCTTCTTAAGGCAAACTTCTCCACCAAGGAGATAAGTGTTGTGACGCAGCAATCTGTCCGCACGGTATATCAGCGCAAGAGCACCATTCGCCAGACACTTCAAATGCCCGAGGCTGAGGATATAGCAACATTCTTAAGCACGGTAGTGTAAAAAAATAGCATATATGATGTTTGTCCGGTACAGGTAATCCGTTTGTTCGGTACAGGTGTGGAGCGTGTTCGGTACAGGCAATCCATTTGTTCGGTACAGGTGTGGAGCACGTTCGGTACAAGTGTGGAACACGCCCGGAACAGGTGATTGGTCTTCAGATACACCAATATGAAGAACATCTTGTCCTGAATCAAGGTAATCTGAATTCCTAAAACCATCAGACGAAGCCAAGAACTTAACATACAGCTTCAAATCAAAGAAATACCCATGTAACTGTCATATATTATCTGTATATTTATATATATTATAAGCATATATGCTATTTAATACTTGCATTTACATATATTATTTCATATTTTTGCAGAAAAAGAACAACAGTATATGTGGCAGGAAATGAGCAACCCGGCGGTATTGGCTAAGATAGGCCGCCGCCTGAAAGACATCCGCATCAAGCTGAACATGACACAGGGAGAACTGGCAGAACGGGCAGGCATGAGCATATTGACCGTAGCCAACATTGAGAAAGGCAAGCCCGTCTCGATGTTGCTGTTCCTTTGTGCCATCCGCGAACTGGGACTGTTGGAGAATCTGGAACAGTTGGTTCCGGAAACAAAGATAAGCCCGATTGAACTGAAACGGATGCAGGGAAAGAAACGCCACAGGGTACGGCATACGAAAGACAACAGCCATGAATGATCTGATTGTAGACATCAAGCTATGGGGGAAAGCGGTAGGATCGCTTTCATGGGACGAAAGCACCGGAACCGCCTTGTTCGATTACGAGCGGAGTTTCATCCGAAGCGGGCTTGACATCGCGCCGGTTGTCATGCCCACAGGCAATTACAAAGGAACGCCCTACCAGTTTTTGGAGAACAGGAACAACTGTTTCAAAGGACTTCCCGGACTGGTTGCCGATGCGCTGCCGGATGCATTCGGAAACCAAATTATCAATGAATGGTTTGCCAGCAGAGGATTGTCGGAAGAAGAAATCACCCCACTCGACAGGCTGTGCTATACGGGGAAGCGTGCGATGGGCGCACTGGAGTTTGAACCCAGCCAGCACATCGAAGGAATGGAAGAATCCAGCATCCTCCATGTAGAGGAACTGACAGAACTTGCCAAATCCGTATTTACGGACAGGGAAAGATTTCAGGCACAACTGCACCAGCAGGACAGGAAAATACTCGACATCCTGAAAGTCGGAACCTCAGCCGGAGGTGCCAAGCCCAAAGCCATCATCGCCTATAACGACACAACAGGCGTGGTACGTTCGGGACAGGTGAAAGCACCGGAAGGCTTCGGCTATTGGCTGCTCAAATTCGATGGAGGCACATACAGTGAGCACACCCAGATTGCGGACAATCCCCAAGGAATAGGCAACATCGAATACGCCTACTACAAAATGGCCACTTCCTGCGGAATCCGCATGACCGAGTGCCGGCTGCTTACAGAAGGAGACTCACATCATTTCATGACACGGCGTTTCGACCGGGAAGCGGACGGTGAGAAAATCCATGTACAGACACTTGCCGGACTTGCGCACTACGACCGTGACGCACGACACTCTTACGAAGAGATGTTCCGCGTCATGCGCTCGATGAGATTGTCATACAAGGAACAGGAAGAACTGTACCGGAGAATGGTGTTTAATGTCATGGCACGTAACCACGATGACCATACCAAGAACTTCTCGTTCCTGATGGATAAACAAGGGAACTGGAGCCTTGCTCCGGCATACGACCTTTGCTATTCCTATACACCGGGCGGCAAATGGACGAACCGGCACCAGATGTCGCTGAACGGGAAACAGGATAATTTCAGTACGGATGACCTGCAAAAAGTAGGGGAAAACATGGGAATACGAAGCCACAAGGCTATCGTTGAAGAAGTCGCCGAATCCGTATCACACTGGATGGAATATGCAAAAGACTGCGGTGTCAGAGCGGATCACGCCGATACTATCGGAAAAAAACTGCTCCTGTTCGGCAAGCGTCTGCACACGGTCAATATGCCGGACATTGCCTACGAACAAGAGCAGTCATTCATCAATGCCATACAAAAGGATGACTTCAATGCCATTCTGGAACTGAAGCTGAAAGGGTATCAGCCATCGGAAAACTTGTTGAAAAGTCTTCAGCCGGGCATGTCCTCCAATACATTTATCGCCATTGTCAAGATATTCGGGATGGATGAAATATTAAGAACCATTGAAGAATAACATTAT
>CAYPUJ010000132.1:0-6266 GCA_964413805.1 uncultured Bacteroides sp.
CTGCATAAACATCCAACAGACAGCACGGTTCAGAATATTCATGCAGTTTTTATTCATTTCTGACCTGTGCGGAAGTTACGAAATGCCTGCACGGAACGTGAACAATACCTGCACGGAACGTGAACAATACCTGCACGGAACACGAGCGATACCTGCACGGAACACATTCCGTACCTGTATGGAACAACAGCATTGCCTGCATCCGGCGAAAGCGATGCCTGTTTTGAGGAAATATCGTTCCCGAAAAGCCCCGAAAACGTGCCTGTTTCCGCTGTTTTGTTTGTAAGCATTTCGATAAACAACTACAGCATAACGGATTGCAGATTTTCGTTTTAAAAATCCGGACTACGCCCTTCCACGTCCGGAAATACGCGATTCTCAGCCCTTCCGGTTGTCAGATTGTCAGTCTCTTCTATTCAGTTTTCCTGTCGGTTCTCTGTACAACCCGACCTGACAGGCCTGACGTAGTAATAAACTTCTTGACAACGATGAATTACAGAACATTCTTTCACATAACTAAAGAAAGCAGAAAACCAACCATCGGCTGTGAGTTCTTTTTGCCAATGCAACGGATTTATACACAATTTCACCAAACACGGTTGCAGTTAACAAATATTTTCGACAAACCAAGCGAAAACGTTTGCGCTATTCTTTTGCTTTCATTAATAACTATTCTAACTTTGTTCCAATTTTAGTAGTATCTAACATTTGGATACAAAAAACAAACATAGCAGCGAAACAACCAATTATTTTTTATTTATAATCTTAAAAAAATACCAGAGATGAAAAAAGAAGCAGTTGTTATGAAAGCACGAGGTCGACTACGACTCGCTGCAACCTTGTGCATGGTTCTTTTCTTGAGTGTACATCCGCTGTGGGCACAACGTGCCACCATCAACGTGCAAGGCACGGTCCGTGATGCGTCGGGACCTGTGGTAGGAGCTTCTGTGGTCGAAAAAGGACAATCGGGAGGCATTGTTACCAACATTGACGGGAACTTCTCGCTGAAGGTAGCTCCCGACGGTGTCATCGTGGTCAGCTTTATTGGCTATAGAACCCAGGAAGTCAATGTGGATGGCCGTACACAAATCAACATCGAACTGCATGAAGACACCGAATTGCTTGACGAAGTAGTGGTTGTGGGCTTTGGCGTGCAGAAGAAAGTAAACCTTACGGGCTCTGTGTCGGTGGCGACATCCAAAGAAATCCAGTCCCGTCCTGTCACCAACGTGTCGCAGGCTTTACAGGGTCTGGTGCCGGGCCTACAGATTTCGCAAACCAACGGTAGCCTGGAAGACACACCCAGCATCAACATCCGTGGTACGACCACCATCGGCGAAGGCACCGACGGAAGCCCGCTCATCCTGATTGACGGCATGGAGGGGGACATCAACGCCATCAACCCGCAAGACATCGAAAGCATATCAATCCTGAAAGATGCTGCCGCCTCGTCCATCTACGGTTCGCGTGCACCGTTCGGTGTTATCCTGATTACCACCAAGAGCGGCGGCGACGGCAAAGTGACGGTGAACTACAACAACAGTTTCCGCATCGGCTCCCCCATCAACCTGAAGCACATGATGAACTCGGTGGACTTCGCTTCGTGGATGAACGACACGTTTGTCAACGGCGGCGGAAGTGCTTACTTCGACACGGAGTGGATGGATCGGATTGTGGCCTACCACAACGCCACGCCCAGCGGGCCGGGTCAGCGGACCGCAGCCGACGGCACCGTACTCTATGGCATCTCGTCGAGCAACGGCAGCACGTGGGATGACGGCTACGGTTACGGTATCGACGACGTGGACTGGTACGATGTCGTTTACAAAAGCCACAACTTCTCGCAGGAACACAACTTCAGTGTCAATGGCGGTTCGCAACAGCTCAGCTACTATGCATCGTTCGGCTACCTCAACCAATCGGGCCTCATGAACCTGGGCGAAGAAGGGTATAACCGCTACAACGCCACGGCCAAGATAACCTCGCAAATCAGCAAGTGGCTGAAGTTCACCTACAACATGCGTTTCTCGCGCGAAGACTACAAACGTCCTGCTTCGCTGACCGAATCGCTTTACGCGGACATCGCCCGGCAGGGATGGCCGACACTGCCCCTCTATGACCGCAACGGTTACTACTACAGTTCTCCTTCTCCGGCTTTGGGCCTGGCAGAAGGCGGCACGGACAAGACCCAGACAGACAACATCAACCAACAGGTGATGCTGGAAATCGAACCCATCAAGAACTGGGTGACCCGCGCCACGTTCAACTACCGCATCCAGTCGGCCAACCGCCATTGGGACAGCCAGGTGCTTTACAACCACGACGTGAACGGTGACCCCGTTGTCTACAGCACCAGTTCCAACGTGCACGAAGACTACTACAAGGAAAACCACTACAACTTCAACATCACCTCGGAGTACACCCACCAGTTCAACCGGAAACACAACCTGCATGTGATGGTCGGTTTCCAGGCAGAGGACTTGAAGCAGACTGAGTTCGGCCTGCAACGCAACGGCATCATGTTCTCCTCCAAGCCGGAAGTGGACCTGACCACCGGTCTGGACTACTACGGCAACGCCATCACGCCATCCACCAACGGTGCCCGCAACGAATGGGCGGTGGCCGGTTTCTTCGGTCGCGTCAATTACGACTACGAGGGACGTTACCTGCTGGAGGGGAACCTCCGTTACGACGGTTCTTCACGTTTCCGCTCGAACAACCGGTGGAAAGCCTTCCCTTCCGTCTCCGCAGGCTGGAACATTGCCAACGAAGCCTTCTTCGAGTCGGCCAACGAAGTTGTAGACATGCTGAAGCTGCGTGCTTCTTACGGTACACTGGGCAACCAGAACACCACCAACTGGTATCAGACTTACCAGACCATGACGGTGACGGCTTCGGGCGGAAGCTGGCTGTTCAACAGTGCCATGCCCAACGTGGCCAGTGCACCGGGCCTGGTATCGGAATCCCTGACCTGGGAAACCGTGGAGACTTACAACATCGGTTTAGACTGGGGACTCTTCAGAAACCGTCTGACGGGAACGGTTGAATATTACATCCGCAACACCAAAAACATGGTGGGCAATGCGCCGCAGCTGCCTGCCGTCCTGGGAACCGACGTTCCGGTGACCAACAACACCGACTTGCGCACCAAGGGATGGGAACTGACAGTGGGCTGGCAAGACATGCTGAACAACGGGCTGAGCTACAGTGCCAGGTTCAACCTTTCGGATGCCCGTACCAAGATTACGCGCTATCCCAACAATCCCACCAATTCAATCGACAACTACATCGCGGGCCGCTACATCAACGAAATCTGGGGCTATACCACCATCGGCATCGCCAAGACCGACGAAGAGATGGAAGCCCACCTGGCTACCCTGCCAAACGGCGGACAGGATGCCCTGGGCAGCAACTGGGGAGCGGGTGACATCATGTATGCCGACGTCAACGGCGACGGACGCATTTCGTCCGGTTCGAGCACGCTGGACGACTCGGGCGACCTGACCGTCATCGGCAACTCCACTCCGCGCTACCTCTTCGGCCTCGACCTGAACGCCGCATGGAAGGGCTTCGATGTCCGCCTGTTCTTCCAGGGCGTGATGAAGCGCGACTATTGGGTGGGAGGCACCTACCAGTTCGGTGCAGCCAGCAGTGGACAATGGTGGGCAACCGGCCTGACACAGGTGCACGACTACTTCCGCGACGAAAACACCTGGTCCGTAATCAACGGCTACCAGAGCGTGAACTACGATGCATACCTGCCCAAGCCCCGCTACAGCGACCAGAACCTGCAGACGCAGACCGGCTATCTGCAAAACGCTTCCTACATCCGGTTGAAGAACCTGCAGGTGGGCTACACCATTCCCGCCGACATCACGCAGAAGTGGAACATACAGAACCTGCGCGTCTTCTTCTCGGCCGAAAACCTGTGGACCGGCACTTCCCTCGACAGCCAGTTCGACCCGGAAACACTCGGCAGCTATTCAGGCAACGGCTATCCTCTGTCAAGAACAATTTCCTTTGGCTTAAACATTACCCTCTAATTACACACACAGACAGTTATGAAACGTAGAAAATTCCAATACATCGTCCCGGCTGTGGCACTGGTACTTGCAACGGCCTCCTGCAACGATTTCCTCGAACTGGAACCACCTTCTTACGTGGTACCGGAAGATTACTACCAGACTGAAGACCAGGTTCAGGCTGCTGTCAACCAGTTCTATACCGACGTATTGCCCTCGCACGACACATGGGGCTACGGGACATTCATCACAGACTCCGACACCGACAACCAGGCCGGGCAGTCGGCCGCCGACAAATACGGCACGGGGCTTTGGCTGGTGGGGCTGACCAGTGACGACTGGGCATGGACCAACATCCGCAACATCAACTACACGCTCAACACCGTGCTGGGCTATTACAACGAAGGCGGCATCAGCGGTACGGAATCAAACATCCGCCACTACATAGGCGAACTCTACTTCTTCCGTGCATACTGTTATTTCGACATGTTGCAGAAGTGGGGCGACCTGCCCATCATCAAGGAGGCCTTGGCCGATGACGAGGCCACGCTGATTGCCAACTGCCAGCGCAGCCCCCGCAACGAAGTGTCGCGCTTCATCCTCGAAGACCTGGATGCAGCCATAGAGTACATGGATACCGACATCGACAGCCGCCACAACCGCGTGTCGGCCGACGCAGCCACCCTGTTCCGTTCACGCGTGGCCCTGTTCGAAGGTTCGTGGCTCACCTACTTCAAGGGCACCCCGTTCGTACCCCTGGGCGACGGATGGCCGGGAGCCGACAAGGACTACCATGCCGACTATGAGTATCCTACGGGAAGCATCGATGCCGAAATCGAGTACTTCCTGGGAGAAGCAGTCAGCAGTGCCCAAGAGGTTGCCGACAAGTACATCGGTTCGCTTTCGGTGAACAGCGGCCTGGTGCCCCAGTCGGAATCAGACCCCGACAACGAGTACTTTTACATGTTCGGCAACACCGACATGTCGGGTTACTCCGAAGTATTGTTGTGGCGTGAGTACAGCGAAGGACTTGGCATCACCAACAACGTAGAAGTGATGGTGAACCACGGCAACTACGGTGTCGGCCTGACCCGAAGCATGGTAGAGAGTTTTGTGATGGAAGACGGCCTGCCCATCTACGCACAGCACGACGGTTACCAGTACTGCGACACGGCCATTTCTACCATCCGCGAACACGCCGACCCGCGTCTGAAGATATTCCTGAAAGAGCCGGGACAGACCAACGTGTTCAAGAACATGGATGCCGACAAGACCCACTATGTGGAGACGGAAACCTATCCGCTGATATGGGACAACACTGCCGAAAACGGCTACGCCACCGGCTACGCCATGCGCAAGGGCGGCACGTTCGACAAGGCCCTGACCGGAAACGGCGCAGGCTATACGGGGTGCATCATTTTCCGCGCCACGGAAGCCCTGCTGAACTACATGGAGGCCCAATACATGCTGACGGGCAACATCAACTCCGGGAACATCCTGGAGTACTGGGAAGCCGTGCGCACGGCCGCAGGCTTTACCGGTTCGGCAGTCAGCCCGCAGACCACCATCAACGCCACCGTAATGAGCGAAGAGACACTGGACTGGGGAGCCTACTCCGGCGGAAACCTGCTGACAGACGTGACGCTCTACAACATCCGTCGCGAACGCCGTTGCGAACTGATGGGCGAGGCTTTGCGTTGGATGGACCTGATCCGCTGGCGTGCCCTCGACCAGCTGGTGGGCGACTACTACCACATCGAAGGCTTCCATTTCTGGAACACGCCGATGCAAGGTTGGTTCGTATATTCCGGTTCCGACATCCTGGCAGACGGCAGTTCGTCGGCCAATATGTCTGCCGAGAGCCTGAGCGAGTATTACCGGCCGTATGAGAAGAACATGACCTCCAGCAACTCTTTCCGCAACGGATACACCTGGCACATGGCCCACTACCTCTATCCGCTGCCCATCCAGGAGTTCCTGCTGACGGCATCAGACTACTCCAGTGTCGAACTGTCTCCGCTCTACCAGAATCCCTACTGGCCCACTACCACTGATATGCCGGCCGAACAATAAGATATAGCCGGAGGTATTCCCCTGTCTTGGAGGGTGCAGTTCATTCTGAACTGCACCCTCCTTTTTATCACATAGCCCCGACTTTCATAAGCCAGGGCTATGTGTGATACCCAAAGATTCTGTATCTTTAAGCACAAGTTTCATACTGTATGACAAAGTTTCCCGGCCGTC
>CAYPUJ010000133.1:0-6263 GCA_964413805.1 uncultured Bacteroides sp.
CGTGAAGCACGGAACATTTTTTTTAGTAGCTTTGCCCTACAAACCTCTTTAAAGAAAGGAAATCTTATGAAAGTATTGAATGTTTTAGCAGCGTTTTTGGGCGGTGCAGCCGTAGGCGCAGCCCTTGGTGTTTTGTTTGCTCCTGAAAAAGGTGTGGACACTCGTCAGAAAATAGCAGAAATCCTGCGCAAGAAGGGCATCCGCCTGAACCGCAGCGAAATGGACACACTGGTAGACGAGATTGCCTCTGAAATCAAGGGAGAAGCCGAATAAGCACCCTGTTCCACTTAAAAGGAAGCCATCATGTTCGCAAGCGGAAAAAGCATCAAAAGCCTCCGGCAATTGTTTTTCGAGTTCAGGACGTACCTGGAGTTGCAGAAACAATACACGAAACTGGAGATTACCGAGAAACTGACCGTTCTGTTGTCGATGCTCATCCTCATGCTGCTGGTTGCCATGCTGGGCATGATGGCTTTGTTCTACCTCTCGTTTGCCCTGGCTCTCATCCTGGCACCCTGGACGGGGGGATTCATTGCAAGTTTCGTGCTCATAGGCTGCATACACATCATACTCATCGCGTTGCTTGTCACTTTCCGGCAAAGATGGATCATCAATCCGATGGTCAACTTCCTGGCCAGGCTCTTTCTGGATAAAAACGTTAATACACACCCGTCATGAACAATCCTCCTGCAACCCGTCCCCTCACCCTGGAAGACATCATACAGCAAAAGCTCGCAATCAAAAAAAAGATAGCGCGACAGAAAGCTGTCCTTGCCCGGCTGGGCAAGGAAGTGGCAGCCCCTTTCACGCCTTCTTCCAAAGCCAATGGCATGTTCCGTGCGTTCAACACGGGCATGGCCGTATTCGAGGGCGTCGCAATAGGCATCAGACTGATGAAACGCTTCCGGAAGTTGTTCCGGTGACAACCTGCCCCCGACAGGAGGTTTCCCACCGGATGCACGACTTCCCCACGTTGTCCCAGGTTCCGGTACGCACCGTCAGACATACGTTTCCAGCAGCTTCACCCTGCCTTGGGGAACGATGGTGACCCCTTGGGTGACGGCCGGCAACAAGGTGGTGTCGCCTGCCTGAAGCGTGATTTCGTGCTGTTCGTTGTCGATAATTCTGCAAGCGCCTTCCGTACAGATGAAAATCACGAACGAGTCCAACTCGGAATAGTCGCAAAATATTTCCTCGGTCATGTCGTAGACGGAAGCCGTAAAGTAGGGACTCTCCACCACCTCCACAGGTTCGTTCTGCAACCGCTCGTACGGCGTGCGGAAATCGTCCTGCACGTCCGGGAAACTGATGGCATCCATAGCGAGCGTGGTATGCAGTTCCCGGAATTTTCCGTTCTTATCCCTGCGATGGTAGTCGTAAATGCGGTAGGTGATGTCCGAAGTCTGCTGGATTTCCGCCACGAAGGCACCTGCCCCGATGCCGTGCACCCGCCCGGCAGGCACATAGAATACATCGCCCGGCCGGATTTCGCACGACTGCAACACTTCGGCAAACGTCCCATTGTTCACCCGTTCCTTATACTCTTTGGGAGTAATCTGCCTGGAGAAGCCGGAAATCAGCCGGGCTCCCTTGTCCGCAGCGACCACGTACCACATTTCGTTCTTCCCGAAACTGTGGTGGCGTTTCTCGGCCAGCTCGTCGCCCGGATGCACCTGGATGGACAAGTCCAGTTTGGCATCGATAAACTTGACCAGCAGCGGGAACTTATCGCCGAAACGGGCGTAATTGGCCTCTCCCACCAGTTCGCCTTTGTACTTGCGCACCAGTTCGGGGAGTGTGCGCCCCTTGTCTGCACCATCGGCCACCACGGACTCGCTTCCTTCCACAGCCGACACTTCCCAACTCTCGCCCACGTTGGGCAGGCTTTCTTTTAAACGCTTGAATGGAATAATCCTCTCGCCCCCCCAAAGCGTCTGCTTCAGGATGGGCTCAAATTTCAACGGATACATTTGTTCTTTTGTTAGCAGTATGGCTAAATCTTAAATATGGCAGCAAACATACAAAATTATCAAATTGTCATCCAATCCGTAAACGCTAAACTTTCCTAAATGGTTCTCCACATTTTTCCCCTATTGCTTGGGAGAACAAAAGAATTTCGTTTTATTTGCAAGAAATTTAATCAATCACCGTTATGATAAACACTACTCCCATGGGAAGCAACTTGTCAGGTTTAGACAAGAAAGACTTTCAGAAGGATATAAATAACAAACAGACAGATTTGTTTATCCTTACGAATGCCAAAGGCATGGAAGTCACAGTTACGAATTATGGATGTGCCTTACTGTCAATCATGGTACCGGACAAACACGGCAAATATGCCAACGTCGTCTTGGGACACGACAGCATCGAAGGTGTCATCAACAGCCCGGAACCTTTCCTCAGCACCACAATCGGACGCTATGGCAACCGCATTGCCCAAGGAAAATTCACCCTGGACGGCCATGAGTACCGGCTGGCAATCAACAACGGTCCCAATTCCCTGCACGGCGGCCCCACAGGATTCCACACGAGGGTGTGGGACGCAGTGCAACCCGACCCCTCGACCGTTGTCTTCTACTACACTTCGGCCGATGGCGAAGAGGGATTTCCCGGAAGCCTGGCCGTGAGAATAATCTACCGCTTAGACAACGACTCCAACGCCCTGAACATCGAATACCGGGCGACCACCGACAAACCCACCATCGTAAACCTGACCAACCACGGCTTCTTCAACCTGGCAGGCATAGCCAACCCCACCTCTACCGTCCTGAACAACATCGTCACCATCAACGCCGACTTCTACGTCCCCATTGACGAAGTTTCCATCCCCACCGGAGAAATATTGAAAGTAGAAGGTACCCCTATGGACTTCCGCACCCCACACACCGTGGGCGAACGCATCGACAGTGACTTCTGGCAACTCGTCAACGGCAGCGGCTATGACCACTGCTACGTACTGAACAAGACGGAAGCGGGCTGTCTCAGCCTGGCCGCCACCTGCACCGAACCGGAAAGCGGGCGCATCATGGAAGTCTATACCACCGAAAACGGCGTGCAACTCTACACGGGAAACTGGCTGAACGGATTTGCCGGGGCACACGGGGCAACCTTCCCCGCCAGAAGTGCCATCTGTTTCGAAGCGCAACGCTTCCCCGACACACCCAACAAGCCGCACTTCCCCTCCGCAGTCTTGTTGCCCGGCGACGAATACAGGCAAGTGACAATCTACAAATTCGGAACAACCGCAGACTAATCCCCTGACAATCGAACTTAATCCACAAACTTTATTTTCTTAACAAAAGACCATGACACAACAAAAAAAGAACGGCAATCTCGTCGCAATCATAACCATGTTCTTCATTTTTGCGATGATCTCTTTCGTAACCAATCTGGCCGCACCTTTCGGCACAATATGGAAAAACCAATACGCAGGTGCCAACACCTTGGGCATGATGGGTAATATGATGAACTTCCTGGCATATCTGTTCATGGGAATCCCCGCAGGCAATATGCTGGTGAAAATCGGCTACAAAAAGACGGCACTCATAGCGATGGCAGTGGGCTTCATCGGCCTGTTCGTGCAATACCTGTCCAGCCTCGTCGGTGCCAACGTCACCGTATTCCCGCTGGGTGAGTATCTCATCAAGCTCAACTTCCTCATCTATTTGCTGGGTGCCTTCATCTGCGGATTCTGCGTGTGTATGCTCAACACGGTGGTCAACCCCATGCTGAACCTTCTGGGCGGCGGCGGCAACAAAGGCAACCAGCTGATTCAGACCGGCGGTGCGCTGAACTCCCTTTCGGGCACGCTGACCCCGTTGTTTGTGGGCGCACTGATTGGAACCGTCACCGAAAGAACAGCCATGACCGACGTTGCTCCCCTGCTCTTCATCGCAATGGGCGTGTTTGTTGCGGCATTCATCATCATATCGTTCGTGACGATTCCCGAACCGCACCTCAAGAAGAAAGGCACGGCGCAAAAAGAGAAATACGAGTACAGCCCCTGGAACTTCCGCCACACGGTATTGGGTGTCATCGGCATCTTCGTCTATGTAGGCATCGAAATCGGCATTCCGGGAACCCTGAACTTCTACCTGGCCGACTCAAGCGAGAAGGGAGCGGGTCTTGTGGCCAACGGTGCAGCCATCGGAGGAGCCATTGCGTCCATCTACTGGCTGCTGATGCTGGTGGGACGTCTGGCGAGCAGCGCCATCAGTGGCAAGGTGTCCAGCCGCACACAGCTGATTGTAGTATCGGCGACGGCCATTTTCTTCATCCTGATTGCCATTTTCATGCCCAAGGGAATCACGATTTCCATGCCGGGCTACAGCGTGGGCGAAGGCTTCCAGATGGCCCAAGTCCCCGTCAGTGCCCTGTTCCTCGTCCTCTGCGGGTTGTGCACTTCCGTCATGTGGGGAGGCATCTTCAACCTGGCTGTGGAAGGTCTGGGCAAATACACGGCACAGGCATCGGGCATCTTCATGATGATGGTGGTGGGAGGCGGCATCATGCCACTCATCCAGAATGCAATAGCCGACGGCATTGGCTACATGGCAAGCTACTGGCTCGTCATTGCCAGCCTGGCCTACCTGCTTTACTACGGGGTGGTGGGATGCAAGAACGTGAACAAGAACATTCCGGTAGACTGAGAACATACAGGTAATTTTATTTATTCACCTATTAAATACTAAGTATTATGGATATCGAATACGTAAGAAGTCGTTTCATCAAGCATTTTGACGGAACAACGGGAGCGGTCTATGCGTCTCCGGGGCGCATCAATCTAATTGGAGAACACACAGACTACAACGGTGGTTTTGTATTTCCCGGTGCCATCGATAAAGGTATGATTGCCGAAATAAAACCCAACGGTACGAACCTGGTAAAAGCCTACTCCATCGACCTGAAGGATTATGTGGAGTTCGGACTGGAAGAAGCCGATGCTCCGCGTGCAAGCTGGGCACGATATATCTTCGGTGTATGCCGCGAAATGATCAAGCGCGGTGTCGAAGTGAAAGGATTCAACACGGCCTTCGCCGGCGACGTTCCACTGGGTGCGGGCATGTCTTCTTCAGCCGCCTTGGAAAGCACGTATGCATACGCACTGAACGATTTGTTCGGCGACAACAAGATTGACAAGTTCGAGTTGGCCAAAGTGGGACAGGCCACGGAACACAACTACTGCGGTGTCAACTGCGGAATCATGGACCAGTTTGCTTCCGTATTCGGCAAGAAAGGCAGTCTGATCCGGCTGGATTGCCGCTCGCTGGAGTATCAATACTATCCGTTTGACCCGAAGGGATACCGGCTGGTGCTGGTAGACTCGGTGGTCAAGCACGAACTGGCTTCTTCGGCCTACAACAAACGTCGCCAAAGCTGCGAAGCCGTTGTGGAAGTCATCCGGAAGAAACATCCGCAGGTAGAATTCCTGCGCGACTGCAGCATGGAAATGCTGGAAGAAGCCAAGGCCGACATCAGCCAGGAAGACTATATGCGTGCAGAATATGTCATCGAGGAAATCCAACGGGTGCTTGATGTGTGCGACGCATTGGAGAAAGGCGATTACGAGACGGTGGGGCAAAAGATGTACGAAACGCACCACGGCATGAGCAAGCTTTACGAAGTAAGCTGCGAGGAACTGGACTTCCTCAACGACCTGGCTTTCGACTGCGGCGTTACCGGTTCGCGCGTGATGGGAGGCGGTTTCGGCGGTTGCACCATCAATCTGGTGAAAGACGAATTGTACTCCACTTTCATTGAAAAGGTGAAAGAAGAATATAAAAAGAAATACGGCAAGAGTCCCAAAATCTACGACGTTGTCATCAGCGACGGTGCCCGCAGATTGGAGTAAGGCAACGGACGGGGCATAAAAAAGCGATAAAAACAAGCACAGAACAGACCTCGCTCAATAAGCATATCAAGGGAAACGTGTCAAAACGGACCGGAGCAATCGAAGGAACGATACCGGTTTTCGTTTTGACACGTTTCTTTTTATACAGCCGAGATTGAGAGACTTTCAGTCAAACACCGACTACAAATCGCGCAAGTCGGACACTAAAGGCATCTCCTCACATCGATGCATTCTCCGGGGCGGGTCTCGACATCATATTCATAAACCTTAAGGAGCAGAGGCGATTGGGGGACAATCTCACCGGAAACCAGAGGTTGCGGCACATCGGGAACCGCATAAAGCGGATTCGGGTTCTCGCCCGTAGCCGTCACAAGCCCCCGACCCTCTAAGGGTATGTAGGAACGGATGCGCA
>CAYPUJ010000134.1:0-6181 GCA_964413805.1 uncultured Bacteroides sp.
GTCAGAAATTGCACCCTTTCTGCCAAAATGACTACAAGCCTGCGGTGTTTTTTCCCCTACATTTGCGATGTCAAACTTATCGACTAAACTTGAAGACCATGAAACAAAGTTTTTTTGCGGTCGACTTGGGTGCAACAAGCGGCCGCACCATCTTGGGGAGTTTTACCCCTGACGGTCTGGAACTGGAGGAAGTGAACCGCTTCCCCAATCACCTCATCCGGATCGGAGGACATTTCTACTGGGACATATACGAACTATACCGGCATATCGTGGAGGGGCTGAAGCTGGCCGCACAGCGGGAGGACGTGGAGATTGTCTCCATCGGCATCGACACGTGGGGCGTGGACTTTGTGTGCGTGGGCGCAGACGGGGCTTTCCTCCGCCAGCCCTATTCCTACCGCGACCCGCACACCGGAGGTGGACCCGCACGCTACTTTGCCCGTATGCCCCGCAAGCAGGTGTACGAATGGACGGGCATCCAGGTGATGGACTTCAACACCCTGTTCCAACTGGACACCTTGCGTCGTAACCACGACTCCGCCCTGGCTGCCGCAGACAAGCTGTTGTTCATCCCCGACGCACTGAGCTACCTGCTGACGGGCGTGATGGTGACCGAGTACACCATTGCCAGCACGTCGCAGCTGGTGAACGCTGCCACCCGTCGCCTGGAACCCGCTCTGCTGGAGAGCCTGGGGCTGACCGAAGCGCACTTCGGCCGGTTTGTCTATCCGGGCGAACAGGTGGGGCTGCTCACGCCGGAAGTGCAGGAACTGACGGGACTGGGTGCCGTGCCGGTGATAGCCGTGGCAGGACACGACACGGCATCGGCCGTGGCTGCGGTGCCCGCAACCAATGCCAACTTTGCCTACCTCAGCAGCGGCACGTGGTCGCTGATGGGGGTGGAGACCGATGCGCCCGTCATCAACGACGAGACCGAACGCCTCAACTTCACCAACGAGGGGGGCGTGGCAGGCACCATCCGCCTGCTGAAGAACATCTGCGGCATGTGGCTGCTGGAGCGTTGCCGGGCAGGGTGGGGCGAGACCTCCTATCCGGAACTCATTGCCGAGGCCGGTGCTGCCGAACCCTTCCGCAGCCTCATCAATCCCGACGATTCCCTCTTTGCCAACCCCGCCGACATGGAGCAGGCCATCAAGAGCTATTGCGCCGCACGCCGGCAGCCCGTGCCCGCCACGCGGGGCGAGGTGGTGCGCTGCATCTTCGAGAGCCTGGCCCTGCGCTACCGTCAGGTGCTGGAGAACCTGGGCAGCCTGTCTGTCCGCCCCATCGAGGTGCTGCACGTCATCGGCGGCGGCAGCCGCAACGACCTGCTGAACCAGTGGACGGCCAACGCCGTGGGTATCCCGGTGGTGGCAGGGCCTTCGGAAGCCACGGCCATCGGCAACGTCATGATGCAGGCACTGGCGGCAGGCAAGGCGGACAGCGTTGCTTCGATGCGCCGCCTGGTCAATGCCAGCGTACCCCTCAAAACCTTCCGGCCCGAAGATGTGGAAGCCTGGGAGGCTGCCTACCGCCGCTTCTGCCAACTGACCGAGGCTTGAAAACAGAACGGATACACACCAAAAATCAAACAAAACCAATAAGTCACGACAATTATGAAAGAAGAACTGATCAACAAAGCCTATGAGATAGCCAAGGAACGTTATGCGGCTATCGGCGTGGATACCGAAAAAGTGTTGGACACCATGCAGGACTTCCACCTGTCCCTGCACTGCTGGCAGGCCGACGATGTGAGCGGCTTCGAGGTGCAGGCAGGCGCACTGTCGGGCGGCATACAGACCACCGGCAACTATCCCGGACGTGCCCGCAACATCGACGAACTGCGTGCCGACATCCTCAAGGCCACTTCCTACATTCCCGGCACACACCGCCTCAACCTGCACGAAATCTATGGCGACTTCCAGGGACAGGTGGTAGACCGCGACGAGGTTGAACCCAAACACTTCCAGAGTTGGATAGAGTGGGGCAAGGAACACAACATGAAGCTGGACTTCAACTCTACCTCCTTCTCTCATCCCAAGAGCGGCAACCTCAGCCTTTCCAACCCCGACGAAGGCATCCGCAACTTCTGGATAGAACACACCAAGCGTTGCCGTGCCGTTGCCGAAGAGATGGGCAAGGCACAGGGCGACCCCTGCATCATGAACCTCTGGGTGCACGACGGCAGCAAGGACATCACCGTGAACCGCATGAAGTACCGCGAACTGCTGAAAGACTCGCTCGACCAGATATTCGCCACCGACTATGCGAACATGAAGGACTGCATCGAGTCGAAAGTGTTCGGCATCGGGCTGGAAAGCTACACGGTGGGCTCCAACGACTTCTACATCGGCTACGGTGCGCAGCACAACAAGATGATTACCCTCGACACGGGCCACTTCCACCCCACGGAAAGTGTGGCCGACAAGGTGTCTTCCCTCCTGCTGTACGTGCCCGAACTGATGCTGCACGTGAGCCGTCCCGTCCGCTGGGATTCGGACCACGTGACCATCATGGATGACCCCACGCTCGACCTCTTCAGCGAAATCGTCCGCTGCGATGCACTGGAGCGCGTTCACTACGGTCTGGACTACTTCGACGCTTCCATCAACCGCATCGGTGCATACGTCATCGGCAGCCGCGCCGCACAGAAGTGCATGGTACGCGCCCTGCTGGAACCCATCGCCACGCTGCGTGAGTACGAGGCCAACGAACAGGGCTTCGAACGCCTGGCCCTGCTGGAAGAGTGCAAGGCATTGCCGTGGAACGCCGTGTACGACATGTTCTGCCTGCGCAACAACGTGCCGGTGGGCGAATCGTTCATCGCCGAAATCGAGAAGTACGAAGCCGAGGTGACATCGAAACGATAGGCTGCCATGCCAACGGCAAGCCGGGGCGGGGCTGTGGCAAAGCGGCAAACGCTTGGCACGGCTCCCTCGGCCTGCGGCTAAAAGACATACGTTATGGACATCATATTCGGACTTATCATCATTGCCATCGGCGCGTTCTGCCAGTCGAGTTGCTACGTCCCCATCAACCGCATCAGACAATGGAGCTGGGAGTCGTACTGGATGGTGCAGGGCGTGTTCGCCTGGCTGGTTTTCCCTTTCCTCGGCGCTTTGCTGGCCGTGCCGGAAGGGAAATCGTTGTTTGAAATCTATGCCAACAATCCGGTTGACACGCTTTGGACCATCTTCTTCGGTGTGCTGTGGGGCGTGGGCGGTCTGACCTTCGGGCTTTCCATGCGCTACCTAGGCGTTGCCTTGGGGCAGTCCATCGCCTTGGGCACCTGTGCCGGGCTGGGCACCATCCTCACTCCTGTGTTCACCGGCAAGCCGGGCGACCTGACTGCGCCGGTCATTGTGGGCGTGGTGGTCACGCTGGCGGGCATCGCCATCATCGGTTATGCGGGCAGCCTCAAGTCGGCCAGCCTGAGCGACGAGGAGAAGAAACAGGCCGTAAAGGACTTCAACTTCACCAAGGGCATCATCGTGGCCCTGCTGGCGGGCTTCATGAGCGCCTGCTTCAGCATCGGGCTGGGCTTTGGCGAAAGCCTTTGCTTTGCCGAGAGTGCCGACATCTACCGCACCCTGCCTGCCACTTTCATGGTGACGCTGGGCGGCTTTGTGACCAATGCGGTCTACTGCTTCTGCCAGAACTCCCGCAACAGGACGTGGGGCGACTACGGCAAGACATCGCTCTATGCCAACAACATCCTGTTCTGCGCTCTGGCGGGCGTGCTGTGGTACAGCCAGTTCTTCGGACTGAGCCTGGGCAAGGGCTTCCTGGTTTCGTCGCCGGTGCTGCTCACCTTCTCGTGGTGCATCCTCATGTCGCTCAACGTGACCTTCTCCAACGTCTGGGGCATCCTGCTGAAGGAGTGGAAAGGCTGCACGCCGAAGACCATCCGGGTGCTCGTCGTCGGGCTGGTGGTGCTCATCATCTCATCGTTCCTGCCCCAACTGCTGAAGTAGGGGGTTACTTGACAAAACTGACAATTCATCAACAAACAATCTGACAAACATGGAATCAATCTTAACCAACCGTCCGGCCTTGGCTGCCGAGGTGAACAAGGTGGCCGAAGTGGCCGGTTATCTGTGGCAGAAGGGCTGGGCCGAACGCAACGGCGGCAACATCACGGTGAATATCACCGAATATGTGGACGATGCCATCAAGGCCATGCCCGCCATCAGCGAGGCGAAGCCCATCGGCACCACCCTGCCTCACCTGAAAGGGTGCTATTTCTACTGCAAGGGCACGAACAAGCGTATGCGCGACCTGGCCCGTCACCCCATGCAAAACGGCTCGGTCATCCGCATCCTCGACGACTGCGCCAGCTATGTCATCATTGCCGACGAACCGGTGCAGCCCACCTCGGAGCTTCCTTCGCACCTGAGCGTGCACAACTATCTCATCGGCAAAGGCTCGCCCTACAAGGCTTCCGTCCACACCCATCCCATCGAACTGGTGGCCATGACGCATTGCAGGAAGTTCCTCGAGAAAGACGTGGCGACCAATCTGTTGTGGAGCATGATTCCCGAGACCAAGGCCTTCTGTCCGCGCGGCCTGGGCATCATCCCCTACACACTTCCCGGTTCGGTGGAACTGGCCGAAGCCACCATCCGCGAACTGGACGACTACGACGTGGTGATGTGGGAGAAGCATGGTGTCTTTGCCGTGGACGAGGATGTCATGGCCGCTTTCGACCAGGTGGACGTGCTGAACAAGTCGGCCCTCATCTACATCGCTGCCAAGAACATGGGCTTCGAGCCGGAAGGCATGAGCATGGAGCAGATGAAGGAGATGTCCGCAGTGTTCCATTTGCCGAAATAAGTCTCCTTGAAGCAACCCTTAAATAAATATTCATAGACCCTGATTCAAATTTTTTGCATAGCTTATGTATAGAATGATTCTGAACGAAACCTCTTACTTTGGTGCAGGATGCCGCGAGAACATCGCCGTGGAAGCATCGCGCCGGGGTTTCAGGAAAGCGTTTTTCGTGACGGACAACGATTTGATCCGTTTCAAGGTGGCCGACAAGGTCATCGAAGTGTTCGACAGGCACGGCATCCCCTACGTGACGTATAGCGGTGAAGGCCAACCCCACCATCGCCAACGTGCAGCACGGCGTGGAGGCCTTCAAGGCATCGGGTGCCGACTTCATCGTGGCACTGGGCGGAGGCTCGGCCATTGACACGGCCAAGGGCATCGGCATCGTGGTGAACAACCCGGAATTTGCCGACGTGAAGTCGCTGGAAGGCGTGGCCGACACCCGCCACAAGGCAGTGCCCACCTTCGCCCTGCCCACCACGGCAGGCACGGCGGCCGAAGTGACCATCAACTACGTCATCATTGACGAAGAAGCCAGGAAGAAGATGGTGTGCGTGGACCCGAACGACATTCCCTCCGTGGCCATTGTAGACCCGGAACTGATGTACTCCATGCCCAAGGGGCTGACTGCCGCCACCGGCATGGACGCGCTCACGCATGCCATCGAGAGTTACATCACGCCCGGTGCCTGGGTCATGTCGGACATGTTCGAACTGAAAGCCATCGAAATGATTGCAGCCAACCTGAAGGCCGCCGTCGATAACGGTGCGGACACCGCAGCCCGCGAAGCCATGTCGCAGGCGCAGTACATTGCCGGCATGGGCTTCAGCAACGTGGGTCTGGGCATCGTGCACTCCATGGCCCATCCGCTGGGGGCGCACTACGACACGCCCCACGGCGTGGCCAATGCGCTGCTGCTGCCCTACGTGATGGAGTATAACGCCGAGTCGCCCGCCGCCCCCAAGTACCTCCACATTGCCAAGGCGATGGGCGTGGACACTACGGGGATGGATGAGGCCGAAGGGGTGCGTGCCGCCATCGATGCCGTGCGCAACCTCTCGCTGAGCATCGGCATCCCGCAGAAGCTGCACGAGATTGGCGTGCGCGAAGAAGACCTGCACACCCTGGCCGTGGATGCCTTCAACGATGTATGCACGGGTGGCAACCCGCGTCCCACTTCGGTGGAGGACATCGAAGCCCTGTACAGGAAAGCATTCTGACAGCAGACCAAGGCATTTAAGACGGAAATAAACGTCACAGAGAAGGAGGAAAGTTTTGCGCTTTCCTCCTTTTGTTTGTCCGCCCTCTGCCCTGTTTGTGATGTTGCGTGATAATAGATACGTATGTGCCG
>CAYPUJ010000135.1:0-6163 GCA_964413805.1 uncultured Bacteroides sp.
TTTTGTGGCATTCGTATTAATTTATTAATTTTGCCCCACGATTACAGTCAAATAAGCCATAGAATCAAAGAAGACAATGGAATTAGCAAGTAAGTACAATCCCGCCGATGTGGAGGGAAAGTGGTATCAGTACTGGCTGAACCACAAGCTGTTCAGTTCTAAACCCGATGGTCGCCAACCATACACCGTCGTCATTCCTCCTCCAAATGTCACCGGCGTGCTCCACATGGGACACATGCTTAATAATACCATCCAAGATATCCTGGTGCGCCGCGCCCGCATGGAAGGGAAAAACGCTTGCTGGGTGCCCGGTACTGACCATGCTTCCATCGCTACCGAAGCCAAGGTGGTGAACAAACTGGCCGGGCAAGGCATCAAGAAGACCGACCTGACCCGCGAAGAGTTTCTGAAACATGCCTGGGATTGGACGCACGAACACGGGGGCATCATCCTGAAGCAGTTGCGCCGGTTGGGCGCGTCGTGCGACTGGGACCGTACCGCTTTCACCATGGACGAAAAGCGAAGCGAAAGCGTCATCAAGGTGTTTGTAGACCTCTACAACAAGGGACTTATCTACCGTGGTGTGCGTATGGTGAACTGGGACCCCAAGGCGTTGACGGCCCTGAGCGACGAAGAAGTTGTCTATAAGGAAGAGCACGGGAAGTTCTACTACCTGCGTTACTACGTGGCCGACGACGACCTGGGCGGTGAAACGGGCAGCGAACAGGAAACCGTGCACCGCGATGCGCAAGGACGACGCTATGCCGTAGTGGCCACCACCCGGCCTGAAACCATCATGGGCGACACGGCCATGTGTATCAATCCGGCGGACCCCAAGAACCAATGGCTGCGGGGCAGGAAGGTGATTGTTCCGCTGGTGAACCGCGTCATTCCCGTCATCGAGGACGACTATGTGGACACCGAGTTCGGAACCGGCTGCCTGAAGGTGACACCGGCTCACGACGTGAACGACTACATGCTGGGCGAAAAGCACAACTTGCCGAGCATCGATATCTTCAACGACAATGGGACACTGAACGAAAACGCCGGACTGTACGTCGGCATGGACCGCTTCGAGGTGCGTCGGCAAATCGAAAAGGATCTGGAAGCAGCCGGTTTGCTGGAGAAAGTGGAAGCATATACGAACAAAGTGGGGTTCAGCGAACGTACCAATGTGCCCATCGAACCTAAACTCTCCATGCAGTGGTTCCTCAAAATGAAGCATTTTGCCGACATGGCTCTGCCGCCGGTCATGAACGATGAACTCAAGTTCTATCCGCCCAAATACAAAAACACCTATAAGCACTGGATGGAGAACATCAAGGACTGGTGCATCAGCCGCCAGCTGTGGTGGGGACACCGCATCCCGGCCTACTTCCTGCCCGGAGGTGGCTATGTGGTGGCAGAGACGGCCGGACAAGCCTTGGAACTGGCCAGGGAAAAGACAGGCAATGCCAACCTGACCGTGGACGACCTGCGCCAGGACGAAGACTGCCTTGACACCTGGTTCTCTTCCTGGTTGTGGCCCATTTCCCTCTTCGACGGCATCAACTGTCCCGGCAATGAAGAAATCAGCTATTATTACCCGACAAGCGACCTGGTAACAGGCCCCGACATCATCTTCTTCTGGGTGGCGCGTATGATAATGGCCGGTTACGAATACATGGGCGACATGCCTTTCCGCAATGTATATTTCACAGGTATCGTGCGCGACAAGCTGGGACGCAAGATGTCCAAGTCGCTGGGAAACTCGCCCGACCCTCTGGAACTTATCGACAAATACGGTGCCGACGGTGTGCGCATGGGCATGATGCTTTCGGCTCCTGCGGGCAATGACATCCTCTTCGACGATGCGCTTTGCGAACAGGGACGCAATTTCTGCAACAAGATATGGAATGCCTTCCGTCTGTTGAAGGGATGGGAGGTGAGCGACGGAGCACCGGTGCCGGAATCCTCGTCCCTGGCAATGCAATGGTTTGAAGCCAAGCAACATTCCGTGGCAGCCGAAGTGGTAGACCTGTTCGGCAAGTACCGTCTGAGCGAAGCCCTGATGGCTGTTTACAAACTGTTCTGGGACGAGTTCTCCGGTTGGTACCTGGAGATGATAAAGCCTGCATACGGGCAGCCTGTCAGCCGGGAGGTGTATGACCGTACTATTGTTTTCTTTGACAATCTCCTGCATCTTCTGCATCCCTTCATGCCTTTCATCACCGAGGAACTGTGGCAACACCTTTGCGAACGCAAGGACGGGGAGAGCCTGATGGTAAGTCCCATGACAGCACCGGCCGGTTTCGACGAGACGTTGCTGCAACGGTTTGAGGCGGTGAAGGAAGTTGTCAGCAACCTCCGTTCCATCCGCTTGCAGAAGAACATCCCCCAAAAGGAAGCGCTTGTGCTACAGGTGGTGGGCGAACATCCGGTGGAGGCTTTCAACGCCATACTGACAAAGATGTGTAATCTGTCGGACATCCGGATTGTCGGAACGAAGGACGAGGGGGCCGCTTCTTTTCTGGTAGGTACCACCGAATATGCCGTCCCCTTGGGCAGCCTCATTGATGTGGAAGCCGAAATAGCCCGCATGGAAGCCGAACTGAAGCATAAAGAAGGTTTCCTGCAAGGCGTGCTGAAGAAACTCTCCAACGAGAAGTTTGTCAGCCATGCTCCTGCCGCTGTCATCGAACTGGAACGCAAAAAGCAGGCCGATGCCGAGAGCATCATCAAGTCGTTGCGGGAGAGCATCGCAGCCTTGAAGAAAGCGTGACAGCACCCGGTGAAGGAAGGGAACCGCAATGTCTGAAAGCCAATGGATACGTCCTGTCCATTGGCTTTGTAGCCACATAGGGCATTCCCTTTCATTCTCCGCAAGAAAAAAGACGACAAGATAAAAAGACCGTAACCAATATGCCGGAACAACGAAGAACCAAACGCACCCCGAGATCACAGAACCTGCAGCCCGTCAACGACTATGGCCGCATCCAGCCGCAAGCTACCGAGTTGGAAGAAGCCGTACTGGGTGCCCTCATGATAGAGAAGGATGCCTACTCGCTGGTGAGTGAGATACTGCGGCCCGAATCTTTTTACGAGCACAAGCACCAGCTCATCTACTCTGCCATAAGCGACCTGGCCGTGAACCAGAAGCCTGTGGACATCCTGACCGTCAAGGAACAACTGGCCAAACGCGGCGAACTGGAAGAGGTGGGAGGAGCTTTCTACATCACCCAGCTCAGCAGCAAAGTGGCATCGTCGGCCCACATCGAGTACCATGCACGCATCATTGCACAGAAAGCCCTGGCCCGCGAACTCATCACTTTCACCAGCAACATACAGACCAAGGCATTCGACGAGACCATCGACGTGGACGACCTCATGCAGGAAGCCGAAGGGAAACTGTTTGAAATTTCACAACAGAACCTCAAAAAGGACTATACGCAAATCAATCCGGTCATTGCACAGGCATTGGACCAGATACAAAAGGCTGCGGCGCGTTCCGACGGATTGAGCGGCCTGGAAAGCGGGTTCACCAAGCTGGACAAGATAACTTCCGGATGGCAGAACTCCGACCTCATCATCATTGCCGCCCGCCCCGCCATGGGAAAGACGGCCTTCGTGCTGTCCATGGCCAAGAACATTGCTGTCAACTACCACCATCCCGTGGCACTCTTCTCTTTGGAGATGAGCAACCTGCAACTCGTGAACCGCCTTATCTCCAACGTATGCGAGATACCGAGCGACAAAATCAAGAGCGGTCAGCTGGCCGACTACGAATGGCAACAGCTCGACTACAAGCTGCGCGATTTGCTCGATGCTCCCCTTTATGTGGACGACACACCTTCGCTTTCCGTATTTGAGCTGCGCACCAAAGCACGGAGACTGGTGCGGGAGCACAACGTGAAACTGATAATCATCGACTACCTGCAACTGATGAACGCCAGCGGCATGGCATTCGGCAACCGGCAGGAAGAGGTGAGTACCATCTCCCGTTCCCTCAAAGGGCTTGCCAAGGAACTGGACATTCCCATCATCGCGCTCTCGCAGCTCAACCGTGGGGTGGAAAACCGCGAAGGTGAAGAGGGCAAACGTCCGCAGTTGAGCGATTTGCGCGAGTCCGGTGCCATCGAACAGGATGCAGACATGGTGTGTTTCATCCACCGGCCGGAATATTACAAGATATACACTTCTGCCGACGGAGCCGACTTGCGCGGCATGGCCGAAATCATCATTGCCAAGCACCGGAACGGTGCGGTGGGCGATGTCAGGTTGCGTTTCATCGGTCAGTTCACCCGTTTTCAGAATCCGGAAGACGATATGGTCGTCCCCGCACCGTCCAATGGAGAAGGAGCCACCTTCGGTTCGCGCATGAATGCCCCCATCGGCAGTCCCTCCACACCGCCTCCTCCTGCCCAGGATTACTATCCTTCCGCAGGCAATCCTTTCGGAGAGCCCATGAATGGAGAGGTCCCCTTCTGATTCCGTCAGACAAGTTTTTCGCAACGGATGAATGTATATACAAAGAATTTCGTACTTTTGCAACCGTTTTGAAAATCGCAAAGAACCTGAATAAAGCAAGTTAGTTAAGAATGGCAGTAGAATTAAAAGATCTCACCAAGCGAAGCGAGAACTATTCGCAATGGTACAACGAGCTGGTGGTGAAAGCCGACCTGGCAGAACAGTCCGCCGTGCGTGGTTGCATGGTCATCAAGCCTTATGGATATGCCATTTGGGAAAAGATGCAACGCCGGTTGGATGATATGTTTAAGGAAACGGGGCACGTCAATGCTTATTTCCCTTTGCTCATCCCCAAGTCTTTCTTGAGCCGCGAAGCCGAACATGTGGAAGGTTTTGCCAAAGAGTGTGCCGTGGTGACGCACTACCGGCTGAAGAACGACCAGAACGGTGGCGGAGTCGTCGTAGACCCGGCAGCCAGACTGGAAGAAGAACTCATCATACGCCCCACTTCCGAAACCATCATCTGGAACACCTATAAGAATTGGATCAATTCCTACCGCGACCTGCCTATCCTGTGCAACCAATGGGCCAATGTGTTCCGTTGGGAAATGCGCACCCGACTCTTTCTGCGCACGGCTGAGTTTCTTTGGCAGGAAGGTCATACGGCCCATGCTACCCGCCAGGAAGCCGAGGAAGAAGCTGTCCGTATGCTGAATGTATATGCCGATTTTGCCGAAAAGTACATGGCCATGCCTGTCATCAAAGGTGTCAAGTCGGCCAACGAACGCTTTGCCGGTGCCCTCAACACGTACACCATCGAAGCCATGATGCAGGACGGCAAAGCCCTGCAAAGCGGCACATCGCACTTCCTGGGGCAGAACTTTGCCAAGGCATTCGATGTACAGTTCGTCAACAAGGAAAACAAGTTGGAATATGTGTGGGCTACTTCCTGGGGAGTGTCCACCCGGCTGATGGGTGCGCTCATCATGACGCATTCCGATGACAACGGTCTTGTGCTTCCCCCGCATCTGGCTCCCATACAGGTTGTCATCGTACCCATCTACCGCAGTGCGGAGATGCTGGTACAGATTGATGCCAAAGTGGCCGGCATTGTAGAGCGTCTGAAAGCGTTGGGCATTTCGGTGAAGTATGACAATGCCGACAATAAACGGCCGGGCTTCAAGTTTGCCGACTATGAACTGAAAGGTGTGCCTGTACGCCTGGTCATCGGAGGAAGGGATCTGGAGAACAACACCGTGGAGGTGATGCGTCGCGATACCCTGGAAAAAGAAACGCGCTCGTGCGACGGCATTGAGTCGTATGTACGTGACCTGCTCGAAACCATTCAGGCCAACATTTACCAAAAGGCTTTGACCTACCGCAACAACCGCATTGACACAGCCGACACCTACGATGAGTTCAAGGAGAAGATAGAAAAAGGCGGTTTCATCCTGGCTCATTGGGACGGAACGGCTGAGACGGAAGAGAAAATAAAGGAAGAGACCAAAGCCACCATCCGCTGCATCCCCTTCGATTCCTATGTGCCGGATGATAAGGAGCCGGGACGTTGCATGGTGACCGGGAAACCGTCGCCTTGCCGTGTGGTATTTGCCCGTTCTTATTGAGTCTCGGTCATAAGACCAACTTTTATTCAACAGGAGGAGACAAAGAAGGTATTGTGCCTGTCTTTATCTCTTCCTGTTTTTCTTGGGAGAAT
>CAYPUJ010000136.1:0-5990 GCA_964413805.1 uncultured Bacteroides sp.
GCCGAAATAGCCGGCATCGAAATGGTGTACATCAACAAGGAGACCACCATCCCCGGGTTCAAGAAAGAACTGCGGATGAACGAAGTGTACTACATGCTGAACAAAGCACTTTGCTGATAGCATAACACTGACAAAGAGGAGTTAAAAGGAGTGACCGCTCCGACAGGAGGGAAGACTTCTTCTAACTCCTTTAATCTTTACAATATCTACCCTCTAAAAAAACACTGCATTATTATGAACATAGAAGCAAAATCAGTCATCGAGGCGGGAAAAGCCATATTGGGCATCGAGTTCGGTTCCACCCGAATCAAAGCCGTCCTGATTGACCCGGAAAACAAACCCATCGCGCAAGGCAGCCACACGTGGGAAAACCAACTCGTGGACGGGCTTTGGACGTACAGCGTCGAAGCCATCTGGTACGGTTTGCAGGACTGCTATGCCGATTTGCGCCGCAATGTCAAGGATCAGTATGACACCGAAATCGAGGTATTGGCAGCCATTGGGGTCAGTGCCATGATGCACGGCTACATGGCTTTCGGCAAGAACGGGGATATTCTGGTGCCTTTCCGCACGTGGAGAAACACCAACACCGGCCAGGCGGCTGCTGCCTTGTCCGAACTGTTTGTCTATAACATTCCGCTGCGCTGGAGCATCTCCCACCTGTATCAGGCCATCCTGAACAATGAGGAGCATGTCGGCGACATCGACTATCTGACCACCTTGGCCGGTTTCATCCATTGGCAAATCACGGGGCAGAAGGTGCTGGGCATCGGCGATGCGTCGGGTATGCTTCCGATAGACCCCGCAACCAAGAACTATTCGGCCGAGATGGTTGCCAAGTTTGACAACCTGGTTGCCCCGAAAGGGTTCCGTTGGAAGCTGTCGGACATCCTGCCCAAAGTATTGCTGGCCGGTGAGAATGCAGGCTTCCTTACGCCGGAGGGTGCGCAGAGGCTCGATGTGTCCGGACACCTGAAGCCCGGCATTCCGGTTTGTCCTCCCGAAGGGGATGCAGGCACCGGCATGGTTGCAACCAATGCCGTCAAGCAACGCACCGGGAACGTGTCGGCCGGTACGTCTTCCTTCTCCATGATTGTTCTGGAGAAAGATTTGTCCAAGCCGTATGAAATGATTGACATGGTGACCACTCCCGATGGAAGCCTCGTTGCGATGGTGCACTGCAACAACTGCACTTCCGACCTCAATGCATGGGTGGGCCTTTTCAAGGAATACCAGGAACTGCTGGGAATCCCTGTGAACATGGACGAGGTGTATGGAAAACTCTACAACCATGCGCTTGCCGGGCAACCGGATTGCGGCGGGCTGATTTCCTACAACTACATATCCGGTGAACCGGTGACCGGGCTGGCAGAAGGTAGGCCCTTGTTTGTCCGTTCGGCCAATGACAAATTTACGCTGGCAAACTTTATGCGGACTCACCTGTATGCTTCGGTGGGCGTGCTCAAAATCGGCAACGACATCCTCTTTAACGAAGAAAAGATCAAAGTGGACAAGATCACCGGGCATGGAGGACTGTTCAGGACGAAGGGGGTAGGACAGAGGATTCTGGCGGCAGCCCTCAATTCGCCCATCTCTGTCATGGAGACTGCCGGCGAAGGAGGCCCGTGGGGCATGGCATTGCTCGCCTCTTACCTTGTGAACAACGACAAGAAACAATCTTTGGCAGACTTCCTGGACGAGAAGGTCTTCATCGGGAATGCCGGTGTGGAAATCATTCCCATGCCCGAAGATGTGGCCGGATTCAATGCATACATCGAGAACTACAAAGCGGGCCTGCCTATCGAAGAAGCAGCCGTGAAATCCAAGAAATAGGCAAAATAAACACTTCAAAAAGACATTACCTATGAATAACAGACTTTTCATCAGCGGCTTGTTCCTGGCAGCCGGCATGACACTCTCCGCGCAAAAGAGCGCGACGGTCACTCTGCACGCCGACCAGGGCGAGCGGATTATCCCCAAAGAAATCTACGGGCAGTTTGCAGAACACCTGGGCACCTGCATTTATGGCGGGCTTTGGGTAGGTGAGGATTCTTCCATCCCCAACATCAACGGTTACCGCACCGACGTATTCAATGCCTTGAAGGAACTGCAAGTGCCGGTGCTCCGTTGGCCGGGAGGATGCTTTGCCGACGAATACCATTGGATGGACGGTATCGGTCCGTACGAGAATCGCCCCAAAATGGTGAACAACAACTGGGGTGGTACCATCGAGGACAACAGCTTTGGCACGCATGAGTTTCTGAACCTTTGCGAAATGCTGGGATGCGAACCCTACATCAGCGGTAACGTGGGCAGTGGAACGGTGGAAGAACTGGCAAAATGGGTGGAATACATGACTTCCGAAGGAGATTCTCCCATGGCCAACCTGCGCCGGCAGAACGGAAGGGATAAGGCCTGGAAGGTGAAATTCCTGGGAGTCGGCAACGAAAGCTGGGGATGTGGCGGAAACATGAGGCCGGAATACTATGCCGACCTTTACCGGCGCTATTCCACTTATTGCCGCAATTACGACGGAAACAACCTGTACAAGATTGCCAGTGGGGCAAGCGACTACGACTATAACTGGACGAAAGTACTGATGGACCGTGTGGGGCATCGCATGAACGGCGTTTCGCTGCACTACTATACAGTGGCCGGCTGGGTAGGCAGCAAAGGCTCGGCTACCCGGTTCAATAAGGACGATTACTATTGGACGATGGGCAAATGCCGCGAAGTAGAAGACGTGATCAAGAAGCATTGCGACATCATGGACCAATTTGACAAGGACAAGCGCATTGCCCTCATACTGGACGAGTGGGGCACCTGGTGGGACGAAGAGCCCGGTACCATCCCCGGACACCTCTACCAGCAGAACACGTTGCGCGATGCTTTCGTGGCTTCGCTTTCGCTCGACATCTTCCATAAATATACCGACCGTCTGAAGATGGCCAACATCGCACAGGTGGTGAACGTGTTGCAGTCGATGATTCTTACCAACGACGAAGGCATGGTGCTGACTCCCACTTACCATGTGTTCAGGATGTACAAAGTGCATCAGGACGCCACATACCTGCCGCTCGACCTGGTGTGCGACACGATGGACGTGCGTGACAACCGCCGTTTGCCGCTCATCAGCGCGACCGCTTCCAGGGACAAGGACGGAAAGATACATATTTCCTTGTCCAACGTTGATGTAGACAACGCGCAGGAGGTTACCATAAACCTTCCCGGCGTGAACGCCACCAAGGCTGTGGGTGAAATGCTGACATCGGCAAACATCGACGACTACAATTCCTTCGAGAATCCCGATGTGGTGAAGCCCGTTGCATTCAAGGAAGTAAAAATCAAGAAAGGAAGCATGACTGTCAAACTTCCCGCAAAGTCAATCGTAACGCTGGAGTTGCAGTAAACCGGACGCAAGTCCTTCCTGTGGTTCCTTGCAGGAAGGATTAAGGAAAGAAACGAAAAAAGCATTCAAAAAACATAATTGTAGTATGAACGATAACAAACTTATGACCCGTGCGGCAGACAACATCCGCATTCTTGCCGCTTCGATGGTGGAAAAAGCAAACTCCGGACACCCCGGCGGTGCTATGGGAGGTGCAGACTTCATCAATGTGCTGTACAGTGAATTTCTGGTGTATGACCCCGAAAACCCCGCCTGGGAAGGGAGAGACCGCTTCTTCCTCGACCCCGGACACATGTCGCCCATGCTCTATTCGCAACTGGCATTGGCAGGCAAGTTCACGCTGGACGAACTGAAGGAGTTCCGCCAATGGGGAAGCCCCACACCGGGACACCCCGAACGTGACATCGCACGCGGCATCGAAAACACCTCCGGCCCCTTGGGACAGGGACATACCTTTGCCGTGGGTGCCGCCATTGCCGCGAAATTCCTGAAGGCACGCTTTGGCGATGTGATGGATCAGACCATCTATACTTACATCTCCGACGGGGGTGTGCAGGAGGAAATCTCGCAAGGCTCAGGCCGCATTGCCGGTACGCTGGGACTGGACAACCTGATCATGTTCTATGACTCCAACGACATCCAGCTCTCCACCGAGTGCAAGGCCGTGAGCATTGAGGACACAGGCAAGAAGTATGAGGCCTGGGGATGGAAAGTGATTAAGATTGACGGCAACGACCCCGATGCCATCCGTGCAGCCTTGAACGAGGCCAAGGCCGAAACCGAACGTCCTACCCTCATCATCGGGCATACCGTCATGGGCAAGGGCGCACGCAAGGCTGACGGCAGCAGCTACGAGGCCAACTGTGCCACGCACGGTGCCCCGCTGGGCGGCGATGCATACGTGAACACCATCAGGAACCTGGGCGGTGACCCTGAGAATCCGTTTGTCATCTTCCCCGAAGTGCAGGAGCTTTATGCCAGACGTGCAGCCGAGTTGAAAGAAATCGTAAAAGAGAAATATGCCGCAAAAGCTGCCTGGGCACAGGCCAACCCCGAACTGGCTGCCAAGCTGGAATCTTTCTTCTCCGGCAAGGCACCCGAAGTAGACTGGGCTGCCATCGGGCAGAAGCCCGGTTCTGCCACACGCGCCGCATCGGCTACCGTGCTGGGCGCACTGGCCACGCAGGTGGAAAACATGATTGTGGCTTCGGCCGACCTCTCCAACTCCGATAAAACCGACGGCTTCCTCAAGAAGACCCATGCCTTTGTCAAGGGCGACTTCAGCGGTGCCTTTTTCCAGGCAGGTGTGGCCGAACTGACTATGGCTTGCTGCTGCATCGGCATGGCCCTGCACGGAGGTGTCATCCCGGCCTGCGGCACATTCTTCGTGTTCTCCGACTACATGAAGCCTGCCGTCCGCATGGCAGCCCTCATGGAAGTGCCGGTGAAGTTCATCTGGACGCACGATGCTTTCCGTGTGGGCGAAGACGGTCCCACACACGAGCCGGTGGAACAGGAGGCACAAATCCGCCTGATGGAGAAACTGAAGAACCACAAGGGGCACAACTCGGTACTGGTGCTCCGTCCTGCCGATGCCGAGGAAACCACCGTGGCATGGCGTTTGGCTATGGAAAACACCACCACGCCCACGGCTCTCATCTTCTCCCGCCAGAACATTGCCAACCTGCCTGCCGGAAACGACTACTCGCAGGCTGCCAAGGGTGCATACATCGTGGCCGGTTCCGATACCAACCCCGACGTGGTGCTTGTGGCTTCCGGTTCGGAGGTGTCTACATTGGTGGCCGGTGCTGAGTTGTTGCGGAAGGATGGCATCAAGGTGCGCATCGTGTCGGTTCCGTCCGAAGGCTTGTTCCGCAACCAGGTGCCCGGATACCAGGAAAGTGTCATTCCTGCGGAAGCCAAGGTGTTCGGTCTTACGGCCGGTCTGCCTGTCACCCTCCAAGGGCTGGTAGGTGCCAACGGAAAGGTTTGGGGGCTGGAATCGTTCGGTTTCTCTGCTCCCTACAAGGTGCTGGACGAGAAACTGGGATTCACGGCCGACAATGTGTACAAGCAAGTGAAGTCCATGCTTTAACACCGGAAAGGAGCAAATCACATGAAGATGATAGGTATCTGTTCCGACCACGCCGGTTATGAGCTGAAGCAGTATGTACGCAGTTGGTTGGAGGCCAAAGGAATGGAATACAAGGACTTTGGCACTTGTTCTGCCGAGAGTTGCGACTATGCCGACTTTGCACATCCTTTGGCTTTGGCCGTGGAGGCAGGCGAGTGTTACCCGGGCATTGCCATCTGCGGAAGCGGCAACGGCATCAACATGACGCTCAACAAGCATCAGGGCATCCGTGCCGCCCTGTGTTGGATTCCTGAAATCTCGCACCTGGCGCGTCAGCACAACGATGCCAATGTGCTGGTTATGCCGGGACGTTTCATTACGACCGAAACGGCGGACAAGATTCTGACGGAATTCTTTGATACTGCTTTCGAAGGCGGGCGTCACCAATGCAGGATTGAAAAGATTCCCGTCAGGGAATAAAGATGTCCTTGTCGGACAGCGTTAACA
>CAYPUJ010000137.1:0-5932 GCA_964413805.1 uncultured Bacteroides sp.
AAGAAAAAGTCTTCTTTGCTGGGGTAGTCGGGCCAGATGTCCTCTATGCTTTCATAGATTTCGCCCTCATCTTCCATCTCCTGCAAATTCTCTATTACTTCCAGCGGAGCACCCGAACGTATGGCATAATCAATCAGCTCATCCTTGGTTGCCGGCCAAGGTGCGTCTTCCAGTTTAGACGCTAATTCCAATGTCCAATACATAGTCTCTAAGTATTAAAATTGTGAATATAAAGTCCTGTTTTTAAATTTCCGGCAAAAGTATAAAAAATCTCTCACCTGCAATGATTCTCCCAGAATATTTCACCTTTTTTCTCGTCTGTATTCATTTTTCGGGAGAGAACAAACAGATAATCGGACAAACGGTTCATGTAGGCCAGGAGCTCGGCTCCCGTTTCCGCCTGTGCGGCTAGGGCGACAATCCGCCGTTCGGCGCGTCGGCACACCGTGCGGCACACGTGGCAGACGGCCGCTCCACGGCTGCCGCCCGGCAGTACGAAGGCGGATAGGGGGGGCAGCAGGCCGTCGATGCGGTCTACCTCACGTTCCATTGCCTCCACCTGTGCGGGCGTTATCGTGCTGGCGGCTTTCAGGGCCGTTCTGGAGCGGTCGGTGGCAAGGTGCGAGCCTACTGCGAAGAGCGTGTGCTGGATGTCCTGCACGAAGCGGAGGTCCTGCGCGTCGGTGAGATAGGTGGACAGCACGCCCAGCTGTGCGTTCAGTTCGTCCACGGTGCCATAGGCTTCCAGGCGCAGGTCGTCTTTGCCGACCCGTGTGCCGCCTATCAGGGCGGTGGTGCCTTGGTCGCCGGTGCGGGTGTAAATCATGCTTTTCTTTGTCATACGGTGTCTGTGTTTGGTTCGGGGGAGGGGATGAATCGGGTGGTCAATAGTTCACGAAATTGACGATGTAGTCCTGCTTGTTTTTGGTGCGGTCGAAAAATAGGATACCCACGTCGTAGAGGTCGAAGGTGATGCCCGTGCGTGCGTCCTGCTTCATTGCCGACCAGAGCCGCTTCATCTGCCTTGATGCGTGGATGTCCCGCACGACAAAGACGGACTCTGCCCGCGTGCGCCTCACACACACGTCGAACACCTGCCGCAGCAGTTCCGGGCGGCGTCTGTCGTGCAGGTAGAGGAAGTCCACCGGCACGCCGCTCTCCAGGAAGAGTTCGGTCAGGTCGGAAGCAGGCAGGTAGTCGGCACTTTCTTTCGCCGCCTTCAGGTAGAGTGCGGCAGCCGAAGCAGGCCCCACGTCGATGATGGTGGCGGGCTGTGCATGGTTCACCATGCGGAAGAGCAGCCGCTTCAGCTTCCGGCTTTCCTGTCTTGCCCAGTGTCTGCCCTTCTCCGGGGCCAGTTGCCGCTGGAGGGCATCCAGTTCTGTATATTTATAATAAGGTGTATCCTCGTAGATGACCTGCGTGATGTAGTCATAGGCAAACGGCGAATGCACGCCGTAGCCGCGCCGGTGGCGGAAGCGGCAAATCCACACCAGCGGGCGTTTCAGCAGGGTAGGCAGGTGGCAGTTCATGGTCACAGTGGCTTTTTCATCCGAACGTCTCTGTTTCTATCTCCTTTGCCTCCGCATACCGCTGCAGCAGTTCCTGCAAGAGGTCGGCGGCGGCAAGCAGGCGTTGCCCGTCGCCGTCGTAGCCGTTGATGAGGGCCAGGATGCGGCAGGTGTCCGGCTCCATCCGGGTGCGTTCGCAGTCGCTGGTGGGGGTACCGATGCCTCCCGCCGCATCGCGGAACACGGGCAGCCCCCCGATGTTGAGCGTGCCGCGCCCGATGCCTTCGAACGGTTCGCCCGCCTGCCCCACGCCCAGGCAGAGCGACGTGCCCTGAATCCTGTCGGCATCGAAGCCGCCGATGGAGTGTCCCGTGCGCAGCGACACCAGGTTGACCAGGTCCACCAGCGTGTTGATGCGGTAGAGTGCCAGCCCGCGCAGCAGGCGGCGGCGCAAGGCCTCGGCCGAAGGCCGGTAGCGGCTGGGGTCTTTGCCCAGGCGGTGGTATGCCTCGCGTGTGGCGGCTATGACGGGGTGCTGCTTGATGCTGTCGGTCGTCTCCGTGGCACGGAGCGTGGTGGTGAATGCGTCGATTTCCTGCCAGAGCCCTTCGCAGAAAGGGGTGTTGGCCACACGGGCCAGCACGGCGATTCCCCGGTATTCGGGGCAGCGGGCACGCAGGTCGGGAGAAACGGATAGCTGAAACATGGTGAATGATGTTTTTTTGCAGGGGCAAAGGTAATACAAAAAAACGGAAATCCGCATTGCCTGAAAGGCCGTTGCTCCGCACAGGCAAAACGTTTGTTCCACACCTGTACGGAGCAGGAGGGATACAGGCATCCGTCACGTTCCGTACAGGCATCCCGGCCGGGCGTTGCAGGTGCGGCTTCCGGTGCCTGTATGCAGTGTTTTCGGGCACAGTCAATGCGGTAAAGGCTAAATAAATGTTATATGTGTGTTAAGGACTTGTAAATTGGGGGGGTAATTTTAATTATCCGTACTTTTGCGCGGGCAAAAAGCCTGCTCCGTTGCGTCGGGCTCTCCGGCGGCGCGGAGGAGACAAATACAAACAAAACAAACAACAGCAGTCCCACCTTGTTTGGGAGACAATGAAACTAAGTATGGATTTTAAAGGATTTTTAGTAGCCTTTGCCGTAGCAGGGATGCTGGGAAGCTGCACCTCCTATAAGAGTGTACCCTATATGCAGAACCCGGAAGCGGTGAACGGACTCATGGATTCGCTCCCCCTGTATGATGCCAAAATCATGCCGAAAGACCTGTTGAGCATCACCGTGAACACCACCGACCCCCAAGCCGCCGCCCCCTTCAACCTGACGGTGCAGACGGCTCTCAACGCTTCACTCACCAACATCAATACGACCACCCAACCCACGTTGCAGCAGTACCTGGTGAACAACGAGGGTGAAATCGACTTCCCCGTCATCGGCCGCCTGCAAGTGGGCGGGCTGACCAAGAACGAGGCGGAAGACCTGATTCGCGAACGGCTGAAACCCTACCTGAAGGAAGCGCCCATCGTGACGGTGCGGATGGCCAACTACAAGATTTCCGTGCTGGGCGAGGTGTCGAAGCCGGGCACGTTCACGGTCAGCAACGAAAAGGTGAACGTGCTGGAGGCATTGGCCATGGCGGGCGACATGACGGTCTACGGTGTGCGCGACAACGTCAAGCTGATTCGCGAGGACGCGACCGGCAGGCGGGAAATCATCACCCTCGACCTCAACCGGGCCGACCTGGTGGTGTCCCCCTACTACTACCTCCGCCAGAACGACATCATCTACGTGACGCCCAACAAGACAAAGGCGCGGAACTCCGACATCGGCAACGCCACCACCATCTGGATCAGTGCGACATCCATTCTGGTATCCATCGCCAGCTTAGTAGTTAACATCGTAAAATAAACAATGAGCCAAATGACAGACGAACAATCTCTTGGGAACACCCCCAGGCAGGAAGAGAGTATCAACCTCTATGCCATTTTCTTCAAGTATTTTGCCTACTGGCCGTGGTTTGTGGCCAGTGTACTGGTCTGCCTGGTGGGCTGCTACATTTACCTCCGCTTCCAGACACCGGTGTACAGCGTAAGCTCCTCTGTGCTGATAAAGGAGGAAGACAGCCGCAACAACTCATCCTCAAGCCCGCTGGCCACCATGCAGGACCTGGGCATGTTCTCCATGACCAACAACTTCGACAACGAGGTGGAAATCCTGAAGTCGCCCACGCTGGTGAGGAAGGTGGTGGACGACATGCTGCTCTACATCAGCATAAGCGAGAAACGTCTTTTCGGCTACAACACGCCGCTCTACAAGACCTCCCCGGTCAACGTCTATATGAATCCCGGCCAGGCCGAGAAGCTGGAAGAGGCGGTGCGGCTGGACATCCACTATTCGCCGGACGGGAAGATGCACGTGAAGGCCGAATACGTACTGGGTGAGAAGAAAGGGAAGTTGGAACAGCACTTTGACGCGCTCCCCGCCGTGTTCCCCACCCCCGTCGGCGTGTTCAACATCACCCCCAACGACTCCATCCTGAACGACACCATCCACCCGCTGGAGAAGGACGTGCACCTGGTGGCCACCGTGGCCAGCCCCACGGGTGTCGCCCTGAACTATGTGGACAACATGACGGTGGAACCCGCCTCGAAGACGACGACCATCGCGCAGGTGACTGTGCAGACGACGGTGAAGCAGCGTGGGATAGACTTCATCAACAGCCTGGTGGATGCCTACAACCGTGACACCAACGACGGAAAGAACGAGGTGGCGCAGAAGACCGCCGACTTCATCGAGGAACGCATCGGCATCATCAACCAGGACCTGGGCACGACGGAAAGCGAACTGGCGGAGTTCAAGCAGCGTGCCGGGCTGACCGACCTGACCAGCGACGCACAGCAGGCGTTGCAGGAAAGCTCGCGTTACGAGCAGCAGCGGATGGAGAACGCCATCCAGATAGGGCTGGTCACCTCGCTGAAAGAATACATCAACAACCCGCAGAACCGCGACGAGGTGCTTCCGGTGGACATCGGCTACACGGACAATAAGCTGACCTCGGCCATCGACCAGTACAACACGATGCTGATAGAACGCAGGCGGCTGCTGCGCACTTCGTCGGAGAACAACCCGACGGTGGTGAACATGAACACGGGCATCGAGGCCATGCGCCACACGGTGCTGACCACGGTGGACGGCGTGCTGCGGGGTCTGCAGATTGCGCAGGCTGACATCGAACGTCAGGCCCGCAAGTTCGAAGGGCGCATCAGCGACGCGCCCCTGCAGGAGAAGGAGTTCATCGGCATCTCGCGCCAGCAGGAGATAAAGGCCGCGCTCTACACCATGCTGCTGCAGAAGCGTGAGGAGAACGCCATCACGCTGGCCGCTACGGCCAACAACGCGCGGATTATCAAGGAGCCTCTGGCGGCCAAATACCCGGTGGCTCCGCGCAAGAAGCTTTTCATGCTGGCTGCCTTCGTGCTGGGGATGGGCATCCCCGTCGGTATCGTCTACCTGCGTGACCTGCTGAAGTACAAGATTGAGAACCGTGGGGACGTGGAGAAGATAACGGACGTTCCCGTTGTGGGCGAGATACCCCTTTGCCCCATACCGGAAGGACAGGGAACCGTGGTGGTGCGTGAGGACAAGAACGGAATCATGGAGGAGACTTTCCGGGCGTTGCGCACCAACCTGCTGTTCATGCTGGACAGCAGTGAAAAAGTGATAATGTTCACGTCCAGCCAGCGGGGCGAAGGCAAGTCGTTCATTGCGGGTAACACCGCCGTGAGCCTGGCGCTTACGGGCAGAAAGGTCATCGTCGTCGGGCTGGACATCCGCAAGCCCGGCCTGAACAAGGTGTTCAACCTGAGCCGCCGCGAAGAGGGCATCACCAACTACCTGCGCGATCCGGACCATGTGGACCTGTTCGAAATGATCCGGCACAGCAACATCTCTCCCAACCTGGACATCCTGCCGGGCGGCTCGATTCCGCCCAACCCGACGGAGCTGGTGGAGCGGAAGGCACTGGACGTGGCCATCGGCAAGCTGAAGGAAGTGTACGACTGCATCGTTCTGGACACGGCACCCATCCGCATGGTGACCGACACGGCGATTATCGGCCGGGTAGCCGACCTGTGCGTGTACGTCTGCCGTGCCGACGAGACTCCCAAGGCCGCATACGGATACATCAATGTGTTGCGCGACAGCCGGAAGTACCCGAAGCTGGCCACCCTCATCAACTCCATCGACCTGAACAAGCGCAAGAACAGCTACGGTTATGGCTATGGCGAGAAGTACGGCTACGGCTATGGACACTACGGCTATGGCTACGGAAACGAGGACGAGGAAGAAAAGAAACGCAGGAAGAAATAAAGGGAAACACACACACTTTTTTTATATGGCTTCAATCAGGGGGC
>CAYPUJ010000138.1:0-1780 GCA_964413805.1 uncultured Bacteroides sp.
AGGAGAACTGCCTAAAAAGACCTAAAAACATCGGTTACATTGGCTTTTCTCCATCAAAGTTTTTATATTTGTCCCATAAACAACAGATTAAACAACTGACAAATATGAGAAAACAAATCGTTGCTTTGATGCTGCTTGCGGTGAGTGCCGTGTTTTTCGAAGCCTGCAAGGAAAAGAGCCGCGTAAACGAACTGAAAGACTTTGTGGAAGAAGTGAAAAAGAAAGGTGGAACGTACACCGAAGAACAATGGGAGAAAGCCAACAAAAAATTCAGCGAAATCCTGGAGAAACTGGGAAAATACGATGACCTCAATACCGAAGAACTAAAAGAGATGGGGCGCCTACAGGGCGAATATGCAGCCAATGTGTTTAAAGCTCAAAGAGAAAAGGTGATGGAAGAAATGGAAAAGGCCGGTGCCGTTATCAATGGATTCTTCGACGCCTCCGGTGGTATAGACAATAAGAACGACAATCAAAACAAAAAAGAAGACCAAAGTTCGGACAATTGAACATCAAAATAACCTCTTAAAAAACAAAAGCAATGAAAACACTGAAAACTATCGTGAGCGGATTTTGCCTCTGTGCCGCCATCACGGGTTGTGCCACGAGCACACAGAAAGGAGAGGCTACAACGAAAGAAGTGAACAAGGCTGATGCCGTGATAGAAACCATCATGACCCGTCGCAGTATTCGCCAGTACCAACCGCAGCCTGTGAACCGCGACACCATGCAAATCATACTGAACTGCGGCATCAATGCACCCAACGGCATGAACAAACAGTCGTGGGAAGTGCGCGTAGTAGACAACCCGGATTTCATCAATGGTGTGACGGAACTATACAAAAAAGCCAACCCCAGAGTTGCCGAAGACCCGTCATTTAAAAACATGTTCCGTAATGCACCCACCGTGGTGTTCATCGCCAATGACCCGTCGTACAACTGTTCGCAGATTGATTGTGGCCTGCTGGGCGAGAATATGATTCTCTCTGCTTGGGCTATGGGCATAGGCTCGTGCTGTTTGGGTGGACCGGCGGCTTTCCTGAAATCTCCCGAAGCTGCCGAATACCTCAAGAAACTAGAGTTTAGCGAAGGCTATGAATTGCTCTACTGCATAGCTTTCGGTTATCCGGACGAATCGCCCGCAGCTAAACCCCGCATACAAGAGAAGGTGCGTTTCATAGAATAAAGACTTCCATTTCCACGTACAAAACAAGGCAGGCATATTCACGCTCCGTTGCGATGAACATGCCTGCCCTTCTTTTACCTATCCTTTCTTATGCTACGGCCAAACGATAATAAATGCCTTGTTTCTCACTCACCTGCTCAATCTTATTTTCTTTCAGCAGCTGTACCAATGCCATGCAAAGGTCTGTGCTCGCCAAACCGCACTGTCTTTGAAGTTCGCTGAACGTGCAACGGGTGTAACGGAGCAGGATATCGTACACCTTGAGGCTGTTCTTTTTGATAAATTGAATATTGAAACTCATACGCAAATGCCTTTCTTTGAAGTTCTTTTTCAATCACCACAAAGTAAGCAAAAAAGCACGATAAAAACAACTCCTGACGATCCTCCTAAGCTCCCTTTTTCGCTTATTTTCAGTTATTTCAAAAATAATAACCGATTGCCACGACTCACAAAGATTCCTGTCTCATTACGTTACAAGCAGTTGATTTCATCTTCTGTAAGGCCAGTAGTTTCTTTGATTATCTCAAAAGGTACATTACGCAGCTTCAAAGCTAAAGCCATTTCCCTTTTCGATGCCTTACGCCCTTCTTCGAA
>CAYPUJ010000138.1:1880-5885 GCA_964413805.1 uncultured Bacteroides sp.
GCAGCTTCAAAGCTAAAGCCATTTCCCTTTTCGATGCCTTACGCCCTTCTTCGAACCCCTCAGCACGACCCTCAGCACGACCCTCAGCTAACCCCTTCGCACGACCTTCGGCCATTCCTCTTTCGAGGCCGTCCCGTTGGGCACTGCTGATTTGCATCTTTGCCGTGCTTACCATGTCCCAAAAACGGTCGTAACCGAGAAGCTGGGCTTCGGTAAAAGCAGATTCTTCCAGTTGCGTGACAGCTTTGCTGATGGCAGGATTTTCCAGAAGTTCTTTGGGAACTTCGCAGGTCTTTTCGTCTATCTCCGTCAAGTAACGGAGCCACAACACCTGCATCTTCTTGTCGTTGTAGTTTCGGGGAGTGAACTTGGGCAATTCCACAAAGACGAAGCGCAACCCCTCGATGACCTGTTTGGTTTCTGCCACCTCCACTATTTGATAGTCGTGGTAATAGCTTTCGCTGTCTGAGAACGTGTCGTTCACGAGGTTGAGCGAATAAACCGGTTGCAGCAGTTCGTAATTGCCACCCCGCTCCAATTGGCTGACGTATGCCTTCGAGGCATTGAACAACACACGTTGCTTGTAGGCCGAGGTCCACATCACCTGCATTTCTACGATGAATTGCCGTCCCCGATGGTCTTTGCACCGCACGTCTACAATGCTGTCTTTGTGCAAGGGATTTTGCGGCACCAGTTCGGGATTGAGGTATTCCACCCACGTGATTTCCTCTTCGGGTGTTTCGAACGGCAGCAGCGCGTTCAGGAAGCTGATGACAAGATCGGGATGTTCGCCGAACACTTTCTTGAAAGTGAGGTCGGCCTTGGGGCTGAGGTATCTCATAATCTTCTTTCGTTTTACCGGTTTACTACCTGCAAATATACACCATTCCGCTGAGAAAGCCGTCAGTTTCCCCGCATTTTGTCTGCCATCCGTCCAGCCCTCGGCGGGTTTCAAAAGTAGTAGCCCAGGTTGACAAAGCAATAGCCTTTGTCGGTCCGGTTGGAGTATCCCACGGAGGCAGACAACGGTCCGAAACGGCTGTCGAAACCGTAAGATACACCCACACCGTAAAGGAAACGTCCGTTCAGCACGCGATAATAGCGGGAAGCGGTACTACCCACATTGCCGTTCAGGAATACATGGTGTCGCTCCTTCAGCCGATAGCGCAGCTTCAGCCCACCCAGCAGCAGAGCCTTGTCCACCATTTCCGCATGACCCATGCCCGTGAAAGCCATCTGCTGCGTGAAATAGCGGCCGTCGTACTCACCGCCAAGAACATTCTGCCACATATAAGGTATGTCATCGCCTTTTACCACCCGCGTGGCGACCGAAGGCAACAGCGTCCATCGGTTGGCCAAGGGAACAGCTGCCGAGAAACGACCCGCAATGGCATAGAAAGGCTCGTGATTGTTATACTGCACGAAATTGTCGGTGTAGAGGGTCGCAGAGGCACCAAGCCGCACACCACGTGTGGGAAACCAGGCATGGTCCTGCTGGTTGTAGTCCAACCGCAGGAAGTAGCTGAACAGTCCTTTGCTGGCATTGCTCACTGAGGTACCGACCGAAGCGTCGCGATACAACAGGTCCAGACTGTGATAGTACTCGAATGCCACACCCGTCTCATAACGGAAGTTACGCAGCCAGACGCTGGAGTAGGCAGCCTCGACGTTGTGGAAGTTGTAAGTCATGTTGCTGATGCGGTGTCCGGCATCATAGATATCGATGTCGTGGTAGCTGTAGGCGTAACTCAGCTTGACATCGCGCATGAGTGAGGCATGAAGGATGTAGTCCAGCCGTGCAGTATACTGTTTCCCCAGGCGTGCCGTCACCGACAGGGTGGAAGGCAAAGGTGTGGGCAGGCTGAACTGCCCGTTCACCAGCAGGGCCACCACGTCTTCCGTGTCGAAGCGCACACCCAGGTTCAACGTGGCTGTGTTCTTCTCGTTCAGCAGAAACACCAGCCGGTAACTGCCGTTGCCGTTATCGAGCAGGCGGTAGCTGGCACCGGAGTAGTTCATCTCGGAGCAGAGTACACCGATGGCATAGTCTATCTGTGCCATGCTGACCATGCCGTGCTCCTTCAGCCGGCAACGGCGGATGATCCACGTGCGGTCTTTCAGGTCGATGCCTTCGAAGTGTATCTCGTCCACCGGTACCTCCTTGTTTTCCCCGAGCGGCCACGACCGGGGCGTCCGGTCATCGTTTCCGTCCACCTCCTGCTCCAACCGCTGCTTCAATGCCCGCAGGGAAAGGCGGCAGGCATCGGCGGCTTCATAGCCCCGGTTCACCAAGGTGTCGATGGCGGTGCGGCTGAAGCTGGCTGAGGTGTACCCCTTCACGTTCACCCTGATGTAGACATCCGTGGCGACACAGTTCTCCCGGTACTTGTTCTGGCAGGCGATGTCGATAATCTGCCCCAATATCTGCGACATTCCAGTCAACTTCGAGGCGGGTTGCAACCCCTCCTGTACGTCCACCCCGATGACCACGTCCGCCCCCATGCGCCGGGCAATGTCCACGGGAAAGTTGTTCACCAGACCACCGTCCACCAGCACCATGCTGTCCTTCCGCACCGGCGAGAACACCGCCGGGATGGCCATGCTGGCACGCATGGCTTCGGCCAGCACGCCCCGGTCCATCACCACCTCGCTACCGTCCACGATGTCGGTGGCCACACAGGCAAAAGGGATGGGCAGGTCGGCGAAAGAGAGGGAGTCGTGGTAGCCGATGGTCAGCCCGGTAAGGAGGTTACCGATGTTGATACCCGTCACCAGCGATTCGGGCATCTGCCGCTGCTGCGCGGTGCCTTTGAGTGGCAAAGAGAGAATGAACAACTCATCGGCCTCTTGCCGGGTGAGGGTCTGGGCAGAACGCTTCTGCCGGTCGGACAACAGCCACGGCCAGTCTTGCACCTTGACAAGGCTGTCCATCCAGGCAGGCGTGTAGCCGATGGCATACAGGCCGCCGATGATGGAGCCCATGCTGGTGCCCACTACATAGTCCACGGGGATGCCTTCTTCCTCCAGCACCTTCAGCGCGCCGATGTGGGCCGTGCCCTTGGCTCCCCCGCCGCTCAGCACAACGGCCACTTTGGGGCGGTGTCCCTCGCCTGCCGCAACGTATGGCGCAGACAGCAGACAACACAAGGCCACGCTCAAGAGGATTCGTCCGACGGGATTCACGGACGGGAAGAAAACGGAGGTGGCAAAAACAACAGGCCGGAACGCCACCCTGAGGAGCATCCCGGCCTTGCCAATACTACACGACATCCGCATCAGTAATAGATGTTCATCATCAGGCTTACCGTCTGCTGCCCGTCTGTCCCATCGTTGCCGAAGTCTATCTTGTCCTCACGTGCCAGCCAGCCGATGGCGGCGAAAAAGTCCGGCGTGTCCAACCCGGAAGCTTTCCGGAGTTCCGTCATACGCCACAGTTTGTTGTCGGCCAGCAGGTGCCACAACACACCTGCATTCAGCCCGATTTTATTCTTGTCCATAGTGCGATTTTTTTGGTTAGTCATACATGTATCTTTTCTTTGGCAAAGGTAGTGAAAACACGTTATGCAACACTGTCACTATGTGCTGAATTGCTGTCCTTTTTTCCCTTTGCCGTGGCCGGGCAGGCCGGGTTTCACCGTCCCGTGGCCTGGAGGTACTCGCGCTTCTTCACCTCGTATTGCGCCCAAGCCTCCACATACCTGTCTCGGCTTTGACGGTAGAGGGTCTGCGCATCAAGCAGGTCGCTCATCGAACTGGTGCCGGCGGCATAATAGTCGGTGTTGAGCCGGAGGTTTTCGGTACTCTGCTCGATGGATCGCAAGGCAATCTGTACCTGACGGTAGGCTTCGTTCAGGCCGTCCCACGTGCTTTGCATACGGATGACGAGCAGGTCTCCCCGATCGTGCAGGTCGTTCTCGGCGTTGCGCACGGCCAGCTTCTGACGCTTGATGTCGTGGCTGCCGCCCCACCAGCCCGTGAGGGGGATACTGACGGTGGCGAAGCCCG
>CAYPUJ010000139.1:0-5468 GCA_964413805.1 uncultured Bacteroides sp.
CTGAATGAAAGAGCCGTGCCTTCGAGGCCCTCCGGAACCTGTTGTGTACGGGGTTTGTTCCACACCTGTACGGAGCGGGCTGGACACCTGTACGGAACAAATGTTTTGCCTGTACGGAACGGGTGGGATGCCTGCATGGAACAAACGCCTTGCCTGTACGGGATTTTTTCAGTACTTTTGTCTGCAAATCAATCCTCAAAATATATGTTTGAAGCATCCATAACCCGCTATCTGCAACGACACAACCATAAACGCATCTGCCTGAAAGCCGCCCTTTTCGATATGGACGGCGTATTGTTCAACTCCATGCCCTATCATGCCGATGCCTGGCACACCGTCATGGAACGCCACGGCTTGCACCTGACGCGCGAAGAAGCCTACCTGCACGAAGGACGCACGGGTGCAGCAACCATCAACATCGTCTACCGGCGGCAGTTCGGACGCGATGGCGACCCGGAAACCATCCGGACCATCTATGAGGAAAAGAGTGAGGAGTTTGCCAGGCACCCTGAACCGGAACGTATGCCGGGGGCATGGGAACTGCTGCAACAGATGAAGGCCGGCGGTGTGACACCCGTGCTGGTGACGGGCTCCGGGCAGCACACCTTGCTGAACCGCCTGTCCCACCACTTCCCCGGCATGTTCGACCGCAGCCACATGGTGACGGCCTTCGACGTGAAGTATGGCAAGCCCCACCCGGAACCCTATCTCATGGGACTGGAAAAGGCCGGTGTGGAGGCCGGTGAAGCCATCGTGGTGGAGAACGCCCCCATCGGTGTGCAGGCAGGAGTGGCGGCAGGCATCTTCACCGTGGCTGTCAACACGGGCCCGCTGGACGGGCAGGTGCTGCTCGACGCGGGAGCCGACCTGTTGTTCCCTTCGATGCAGGACTTTTGCAGGCAGTGGCCGGAGGTGAAAAAGGCACTGGAACACACTGCGCAGGGATAAACAGACAGGCCGGCTGCTACGGGGGCATCTCCCCCGCGTCTCAATTTCTGTCGGACGGCTTGTGCCGTGTCCGCCAGAAAGAGTTCTTCACGTCGCGGGCCACCTTCTGCCAGTAGGGCATCAGCTTGAGCTGTCGGCGCACAGGCATGTCATAGAGCAGGAACAGGAGCAACAGGCCGATACAGGCATAGGCCACCCAGCCGTACAGTTGCTTGATGCTGGCTTCCGTCATCTGTTCCACGAAGGCAGGAAGCAATTCGCCCACCGAAAGCCCGTTGTGTCCGAGTGCAACGCGGTCGAGGAAGCCGCCGTAGTGTGCCATGTTGTCAGCCAGCAGGTGTTCGAAGCCGCGCGTGTAGATGGCGGCACCCAGCACACCGCCCACCACCATGTGGAGCATGTTGAACACGCTCAGTGCCTGAAAGAAGTGCTGGAACGTCATGATTTCCTCCAGACAGACAAAGAACGTGGCACTCAGCGAGGCGTAGGCAAAGCCACGGCAGAATATGGGCAGGTAGAGCACGGACGGATGGATGTCGGCAGAAAGGGTGAAGTAGTAGCCCAGCAGGTAGGCCGTCAGCATGGCCAGCCCCACGATGATGAGGTGCAGGTAGTTGAACCGGCGCACGTGCATCCACCAGTAGGCAAACACGCAACCAGCCAGCACGCCCAGCAGCACCCACCAGTCGAACTGCACGCTCACCTGCACGGGGTAGTGCATCACTTCCTCGTAGAACACCTCTTCGAGCACGTGCTCCGTGGCCAGGAACATTTCGACCAGCGTAATCAGCAGGAGTATGGGGAACAGGTGGCGGTAGGTCCACATCTTCGGTTCGAAGTAGGGGTGGCGGATGGTGAACATCCGCCACACGCAGCACACCAGTGTCACCACGATGCACACCGTCAGGCGGCAGATGACGGGGCTGTCCCACCAGTCATACCAGTCGCCGTAGTCGAACAGGTAGGCCACCTGCAGGAGCAGGGCCGCCCACAGCAGGCCGCCCATCCAGTCGATGCCGAACAGCGGGAACTTCTTCATGAAGCGGAAAGAGCGGGTGCAGCAGGCCAGCACCAGCAGGTTGATGCCCATCAGCCCTGCCACAAACCAGTGCATGTATGTCCAGTGGTAGGTGTAGGCCAGGTAGGTGGTGAGCAGGGCGGACAATTCCATTGCACCCAGTATCACCACGTGCAGCCAGGGGAAGAACACCGTGAAGTCGCGCTGCGGGGTCATCCAGAGCTGGATGTTGCTCATGCACTCGAAGGTGCCCTGTATCTTGCAGATGCCCGCCACGAAGCAGATGAACCAAAGCAGCGGCAGCCAGGTGACGCACGTGGCCAGGAGGTTGCACACCAGCATACCCGCCGCTGCGGCCGTGAGCAGGGTCTTGTTGGTGAAGCAGAACTTCATGCGGAACAGCAGCGGGAAGTAGATGGCCATGCCCGTCAGATTGGCATAGAGGCACATCTGGATGTCTTCGCGCATCAGCGACAGCCCGCCCACCATGTGGTTGAGCGAACCCAGGTAGATTCCCCCTGACAGCTGGAAGGTGAAAGCCATGAGGAGATAGATCCACGGCTGTATGCTCCGGGGCACGAAGGGGCGGAACATCGGCATGGAGAAAGTGGTGGGAGGTGTTCCTTGCATGGCCGTCAACGCTTCACTTTACATTCCACATTCAGTCCTGCCCGCAGCAGGCGCAGCTGTTCGGGCGCGTTGTCTGTCAGTTCGATGCGGACGGGGACACGCTGCTCGATTTTCACGAAGTTGCCCGTGGCGTTGTCCTGTGGGATGGCCGAGAAAGCGGCTCCCGTGGCTTCGGCGATGGAAGCCACCACACCCCGGTAGGTCACGCCCGGCACGGCATCGGCGGTCAGTTCCACTTCTGCGCCCACCCGTATGCCGGGCAGTTGCGTCTCGCGGTAGTTGGCCACCACCCAGAGGTCATTGCTGTCCACGATGTCGAGCATGGTCTGTCCCGGCTGCACCAGTTGGCCTTCGTGCACTTCCTTGCGTCCGGCCGTACCGTCGCAGGTGGCGGTGATGACGGTGTAGGACAGGTTCAGCCTTGCCAGTTCTACGGCTGCCTCGGCCAGGCGCACGGCAGCGTCCTGCTGTTCCAGACGTTGGGTCTGCTCGTTGCGGGTCAGCGAGGTGGATTGCCTGGCACGCGACACCTGTTCGTAGCGGGCATAGGCGGCTTCGCAGGCGGTGCGGATGCGGTCGTATTCCTGCCGGGTGACGGCATCCTGTGTCAGCAGCTTTTCGTAGCGTTCCAGTTCGCGGCGGGCGTTCTCCCACTGCACGCGGGCTTCTTCGATGCCGGCATCGTTCACGGTGAGGTTGTTCTCCGTGGTGGCGATGCCGATGATTGCGGCCTGACGTGCGGCACGGGCATTGGCCAGGTCGGCTTCGGCCTGTGCCAGGCGGAGGCGGAACTCGGCATCCTCAATCAGCAGGAGCGTGTCGCCCTGGTGGACGGGGCAGAACTCCTCGAAGCGGATTTCCTTGATGAAGCCGGTCACACGGGTGTTGACTGGTGTGATGTGCTGGCGCACTTGTGCGTTGTCGGTGTATTCGCCTCCCAGGTGTACGAAGCGGGAGCACACATAGACGGTGCCTGTCAGCAGCAGGCAGCCGATGAGGATGTTGTAGACCAGTTTTTGGGTTTTTCTTGTTGCCATGATTGATTAAAGCGTATGGGTTAAGTATTTCATCTGATAATAATGGAAAATCACGTTGATGCGGGCGTTCACCAGCCCCAGGTCGGCACTGAGCTTCATCTGGCTGGCATCGAGCATGTCGGTCAGCAGGGCGAGGTCGTTGCGGTAGCGGTTGAGTGTCACGCGGTAGTGGTCATCGGCCAGTTCCACGCGCTTCTCCTGGGTGCGCAGGTCGGTGAAGGCGGTCAGGAAGTTGACATATCCCGCCTGCACGGCATTCTCCACCTGCTCTTGTGCCAGCACCTGTGCTTCGCGGCTGCGGCGGGCATCCAGTCGGGCCTGTTTCAGTTTGGCATTGCGCTTGAAGAGGGACGAGAAGCTGTACTTCACGCCCAGCCCCACATACCAGTAGTTGAAGTTATTGTCCAGCACGGGCACTTCGATGGTGATGGGGCCGTCCAGATGGTCGGCTGCCACGATGGACACTTGCGGCAACCGCTCCGCACGTTCCACGCGCACCCGTTGGTCGCTGGCTGCGATGTTCACACCGGCCCGTTGCAGGTCGGCCCGGCTCTGCGCGGCCATTTGCTGCCAGTCGCTTTCCGCCAGGGTGCTGACCTCGCGGTTCAGCAGGGTCGTGTCGGGCACGATGCGGGTGTCGGCAGGCAGGTGCAGGGTAGTGACCAGCTGGTGGTTGCGGATGCGGCGTGCGTCCTCTGCCTGTGCCAGTTGCAGTTTCAGTTCCTCGCGTTGCAGTTCGTAGCGGGTGATGTCGGTTTGCAGCACCGTCCCTTCCTCGCGCCTTGCCTCCATGTCGCGGATGATTTGTTCGGTCAGGTCGAGGTTGTGGCGGATGACCCGCAGCTGGTTGTCGGTCTTGTACAGTTCCAGGTAGTCGCCGGCCAGCAGGAAGCACACCTCTTGCCGGTTTTGCCTGCTGTCCAGTTGTGCCTGCTGTTGTGCCAGTTCGGCCAGTGCGATGTTGCCGCTGATGGCTCCTCCGCTGTACACCACCTGCCGGGCTTCGAGCGCGAAGTTGTTGCCGAAGTGAGGCATGTCAATGCGTTGCCCGTTGCGGAAGTGGCGGTCCCACAACTTCCCGTCGCCCAGGTAGCTCACCGACACCGAAGCGTCGATGTCGGGCAGTCGTTGTGCCTTGGCAGCTTTGACGGCTTCGTCGGCTGCCGCTTCGGCTGTGCGGTAGGTCTGGATACTTTGGCTGTATTGGTCGGCCAGCCGGAACAGTTCATCCATGCCGATGACACGTTCCGTGCCGGAGGGTTGGGCATACAGTGCCCGGCTGCATAGCGCCACAGCGAACGCTACGAGCCACTTCGAGTTGCTCATGTCGTATATTGCTATTTTATTTAAAAATTTGGAAAAACAAGGATGCACACGCCGGACTTTTGCGGCAAGGATGGCCCGTTGCCCGTCAAAGCCGGAGAAAGGGAGAATCAAATCAATACGGCTGCTCCCCAGGTGTGGAAATCATGTATCTTGTTGGGGCAATAGGCCGATGTGGAGTAGCAAATGTTCATAATAGATTGATAGAGACTTGTTCTTTTTTCCGGCTGCAAAGGTAGGAAAAAAGAGGTGTAAGTTGTAACCTTCAGACGACCGTATTATAAGATAGTTTAACAATAGAGCTTATGTAGTTTAGATTTGTTGTCAGTCTCTTCGTTAAAAAGAAACGGCAGAACAGCATCTGTTTGCCTTATTTTACCTAATTTTGCGCCTTCTTTTTCAAAAAGGAACAGACATCAATAAGTAAATAAAGTTCTACTACACAGGAAATGAAAGCGTTTGAATTCAAGCCGAAACTTTACACGGCACTGAAAAATTATTCCAAAGAAATG
>CAYPUJ010000140.1:0-5368 GCA_964413805.1 uncultured Bacteroides sp.
GGTCATGCATGGGTCACTGTAACAGGTCATGCATGGGTCACCTTTTCCATCTAATTCTGCCGTGCTTTCATCCGATTCGCTTTTTTATATTATCTTTGCCCCATGCAAGCAGGCACGACATTCGTGCCGGATGCGTCAGACAAACGGAAAAACGAACAGACAAGATGGTAAAGATAGGAGATAAGGTGCGCTTCCTCAGCGAAGTGGGAGGTGGCAAAGTGACAGGTTTCCAGGGGAAAGACATTGCCCTGGTGGAAGACGGAGACGGTTTTGAGATTCCCATGCCCGTGCGCGAATGCGTCGTGATAGAGACGGACAACTACAACGTGCCCACACCGGCCGACCGTGCCGCCCGCCAACAGCAGGCCGCCGGACGGGAACCCCGCCCCGCCCCCCGGCCGCAGCCCCGACCCTCCGTCTGCCGCCGCCCCGAAGTGAGAGGGGGCGACACGCTGAACATCTTCCTCGCCTTCGTGCCGCAGGACATCAAGGCTGTCAGCACCACGCCCTTTGAGACATACCTGGTGAACGACAGCAACTACAGCCTGTACCACACCTACCTCGTTGCCGAAAGCGGGTCGTGGAGCGTCCGCTCCCACGGCCTTGTCGAACCCAACACCAAGCTGCTGCTGGAGGAATTTGAGAAGTCCGCGCTGAACGGACACGAACGGGTGGCCGTGCAGCTGACGGCCTTCAAGGACGACCGTCCCTTCCTGCTGAAGCCGGCTGTCAGTGTGGAGTTGCGCATCGACACGGTGAAGTTCTATAAGCTGCACACCTTCCGCGAGACCGACTTCTTCGAGACACCGGCCCTGCTGTACGACCTCGTGCGCGACGACCGTCCCGCCCGTCAGGTGTACGTATCGGCAGAAGACCTGCAGAACGCCCTCCTGCAGAAGAAAGCGACAGACACCCCCGCCCCCAAAACGCCGGAGCGGCAGAAGCCCGTGAAGAACGGCGTGGTGGAGATAGACCTGCACATCGGCGAACTGCTGGACGACACGCGCGGCATGAGTAGCGGCGAGATGCTGAACTACCAGTTAGGCAAGTTCCGCGAGGTGATGGAGCAGTACAAGGGCAAGCGCGAACAGCGCATTGTCTTCATCCACGGCAAGGGCGACGGCGTGCTGCGCAAGGCCATCCTGGACGAACTGAAGCGCAAGTACCCCACCTGCAAGGCGCAGGACGCTTCGTTTCAGGAGTACGGCTTCGGCGCGACCCAGGTCACCATCCGATAACCCCGGGCAGAACCCCAACCGACATCGGCCATGAAACCCCTTCCGTTCCGACTGCTGTCCGTCTGCTGCCTGCTCCTCCTGTGTGCCGTCTTTTCGTGCGGGAGGGGAGAGGGTGTGCGGGGCAGCCGCCTTTCCGCCTTCGACACTTTCCTGCAACAGGTGAGCGACTCGCTCACGGCGCATCCCCAGTGGGTGCGTGCCCTGGCACTCCGGCACATGGCGGAGGAGACGGACAGCCTGGCCTGGTACAGCTACGCGGGCATCGTGATGAAGACCTATTTCTTCACCTTCGACCGGGACTCCGTGACCGCCTACTTCGAGCGGGGCAGGCAGTTCCTCGACCGGCAGCGGAACAGTCCGCAGGTGGAAGACCTGAAGGCGGACTACCACAACAGCATGGGCAACCTCTACGCCCGGTTGGGCCGTCTGGACACCGCCGTCTGGTTCTTCGAGCGTTCCTACCATTACCGGCTGCACGGCATACACACCGAGAACGCAGCCGACATCCTGATGAACCTGGCGGACGTGCACATCCGGCAAGGGCAGTACGACCTGGGGGCTTACTGGTACCGGCGTGCCCTCCTGCTCTGCGACTCGCTGGACCTGCCCGCAAAGAAAACCGCCGTGTTCTACGGGCTGGGGCAAGTCTACATGGCCTTGCGCGACTTCGAGCAGTGCGACCTCTACTTCGACCTGGCGGGAAAGTCCTACGCCGACATGCTGCCCTACGAGCAATTCATCTACCTGAACAACCGGGGCAATTCCTATTACTACCGCGACGACTATCCCCAAGCCATGCACTACTTCCGCCGTTGCCTCGAACTGCTGGACCGTCACTCCGACCTGATGTTCGAACGCAACCTCTGCTACCTGAACATGAGCGATGTCTTCCTGAAAATGGATCGGACGGACTCGGCCGAAACCTACCTGAAGCGTTGCCGCCCCTTCTTCGAAGGAACCGGTACGCAGCCTGCCCTCTACTACATCGACACGCAGGAACTGGAGCTTGCCCTGAAGCGGAACGATCTGCAGCGTGCCGCCGGAATCCTGCAGAAGACCGCAGGCACGGTGCAGCGGGACCCCGACATGCTGCTCATCCGCAACATGGCCCTGCAACGCTACTACGAAATGACCGGGCAGTACAGGCAAGCCTACTTCTGTCAGCAGCGGGTGCAGCACGTGGTCGATTCGGTGCGGAGCGAACGGGTGCGTATGCGCGTGGCCGATGCCGCCCTGCAATACGCGCAAGACTCCACGCTGATGGCGCAGAACGTCCTCATCCAGCGGCAGAAGAACGAAGTGCTCATGCTCCGGCAGAACCAGATGCTGTGGGTGGCTCTCTGCGCCATAGCCTTCCTGGTGGTGTGCTTCCTTCACATGTACAACAAGAAGAAGCAGGCCCTGCTGCTGGCGCGGAACCGGCAGACGGTCTCCTCGCTCCGCCTGGAGAACATCCGCAACAGGCTCTCGCCCCACTTCATCTTCAACCTGCTGAACCGGGAAATGGCGAACTGCCGTCAGGATGAACGGCAGAACCTGGCTACGCTCGTCAAGCTGATGCGCCGCAACCTGGAACTGGCGGAACAGCTTTGCGTCAGCCTGACCGAAGAACTGGACTTCGTGCAGACCTACCTCGACCTGGAGCGCCGTTCGCTGGGCGATGACTTCCGCTCCGGAATCCTCATCGACCCGCAGGTGCGGCCGGAGGGCGTGTTCCTGCCTTCCATGCTGATACAGATTCCGGTGGAGAACGCCGTGAAGCACGCCTTGCGCGACAAGGAGGGCGAACGCCGCCTGTGGATTGCCGTCCGCCGGGAGGAGGGGAAGAAAGGCATCTCCATCCGTGTGACGGACAATGGGGGAGGGTACCGTCCCGACACCCGCAACCGGGGAACGGGCACGGGGCTGAAGGTCATCATGCAGACCATCCAGATTCTGAACATGAAAAACAGGGAGAACATCGAGGCGGCCATCCACGACACCGTGACGGAAACGGGCGAGACGGGGTGCGAAGTCAGCTTCTTCCTGCCCGACAAATACGACTTCCGCCTCTGAAAAAGCCGTGGCACGCCTGCTTTTCCGGCAGGAATCCTGCCCGGTTTGCTGATTTCGCCTGCTTTTGCCGCAATTATTCCCCCGAAAACAATTATATTTGTCAGCATCAACAATAAAAATACAGCATCTGTCATGGAAAAAATTGTAGTGAACATCGGTCGCCAACTGGGTAGCGGCGGCCGCGAAATCGGAGAAAAACTGGCCAGACGCCTGGGCATTGACTTTTACGACAAGGAACTGATAAACCTGGCCTCGCAGGAAAGCGGCATCTGCCGGGAGTTTTTCGAGAAGGCCGACGAGCAGGCGTCGAAAGGCATCGTGAGCGGCCTGTTCGGGATGCGCTTCCCCTACATCAGCGACGGCGCGATGCCCATGATGAACTGCCTGAGCAACGATGCCCTGTTTCAGGTGCAAAGCAATGTCATCCGCAAGCTGGCTGCCGAAAAGTCCTGCCTGTTCGTGGGCCGCTGTGCCGACTATGTGCTGCGCGACCACCCGCGTTGTGCCAACGTTTTCATCTCGGCTTCGCACGAGGACCGCGTTGCCCGCCTGTGCCGGCTCCACTCCATCGATGCCGAGGCAGCCGGTGACATGATAAGCAAGGCAGACAAGCGCCGCGCCGCCTACTACAACTACTATAGCTACAAAACCTGGGGAGCCGCCACCACCTATCACCTCTGCATCGATTCCTCGAGTCTGGGCGTGGAAAAGACCACGGACTTCATCGAATCCTTCATCCGCGAGAAACTGAAGCTGTAAGGGGACGGGCGCAACGGAACCGCTTATAGCACACAGATGCGGACTTGCACAGATTGAATGGAGGCTGCGCCGTGTCTGCATAGAAACGTATGAACTGTGTTCCTCTGTGTCCGTTAGTGTCATCTGGGTGCTGACAGCCTGCACATACCGGACGAATGCCTGTAGGGCGTTTGTCCGGTACAGGTATGGAAGCCGTTCGATACCTGTACGGCATTTGTTCGGTACAGGTGTGGAAGCCGTCCGGTACCTGTATGGAACAAACGGTGCAGCGGATGCCCGGTTGCAGAAATTATCCTTCCGCGAAAAGGACACGGGAATGCGAAATGTGCTATCTTTGCAGGCAGTATTCGTGTGAAAATGGAACAGGACAGATTCGATATACGCAACCAGCAGCTCACGTCGCGCGAGCGGGACTTCGAGAATGCCCTCCGCCCGCTGGCGTTCGAGGATTTCAGCGGACAGGACAAGGTGGTGGACAATCTCCGCGTCTTTGTCAAGGCAGCCCGTCTTCGCGGCGAGGCACTGGACCATGTGTTGCTGCACGGCCCTCCCGGTCTTGGCAAGACCACCCTCTCCAACATCATTGCCAACGAACTGGGCGTGGGCTTCAAGATTACTTCCGGCCCCGTGCTGGACAAGCCGGGTGACCTGGCGGGCATACTGACCAGCCTGGAACCGAACGACGTGCTTTTCATCGACGAAATCCATCGCCTCAGCCCTGTGGTGGAGGAGTATCTCTACTCCGCCATGGAGGACTATCGCATTGACATCATGATTGACAAGGGGCCTTCGGCACGCAGCATACAGATAGACCTCAACCCCTTTACGCTGGTGGGTGCCACCACGCGCAGCGGCCTGCTGACCGCCCCCTTGCGTGCCCGTTTCGGCATCAACCTCCACCTGGAGTACTACGATGCCGACGTGCTGAGCGGCATCATTCTGCGCTCGGCGGGCATCCTGCAGGTGCCGTGCTCCAACCCGGCGGCGAGGGAGATTGCTTCGCGCAGCCGGGGTACGCCGCGCATAGCCAACGCCCTGCTGCGCCGCGTGCGCGACTTTGCCCAGGTGAAGGGCACGGGCAGCATCGACACGGCCATTGCCCGCTTTGCCCTCGAAGCCCTGAACATCGACAAGTACGGGCTGGACCAGATAGACAACAAGATTCTCTGCACCATCATCGACAAGTTCAAGGGTGGCCCCGTGGGACTGACCACCATCGCCACCGCCCTGGGCGAAGACCCCGGCACCATCGAGGAGGTGTACGAGCCGTTCCTCATCAAGGAGGGCTTCATCAAGCGTACCCCCCGTGGGCGCGA
>CAYPUJ010000141.1:0-5162 GCA_964413805.1 uncultured Bacteroides sp.
TAATAATTAAAAAGAAGTGAGACATGAACATTAGAAAGTATCTGGTTGCGGCCTGTGCCGCACTCTTTGCCTGCGCCGCACAAGCCGACGAAGGCATGTGGCTGCTTCAACTGCTGAAGCAGCAAAACTCCATTGACATGATGAAGAAACAGGGTCTGAAACTGGAAGCCGATGCCATCTATAATCCCGACGGCGTTTCGCTGAAAGATGCCGTGGGCATATTCGGCGGAGGATGCACGGGTGAAATCATCTCGCCCGAAGGCCTCATCCTGACCAACCACCACTGCGGATACGCATCCATCCAGCAACACAGTTCGGTGGAACACGACTACCTGACCGACGGTTTCTGGGCCATGAACCGTGAAGAAGAACTGCCTACACCGGGACTGAAATTCCGCTTCGTGCACCGCATCGTGGACATCACCGACCTGGTGAACTCCAAAGTGAATGCCGGCGAAGTGGACGAATACACAGCCATGACCCGTCCCTTCCTGCACAATCTGGCCAAGGAAGAACTGGAGAAAAGCGACCTGAACGGCAAACCGGGCATCGAACCGCTGGCCCTGCCCTTCTATGCCGGTAACAAATATTACCTTATCTATTACAAGACGTACAGCGACATCCGCATGGTGGCCGCACCTCCTTCGAGCATCGGCAAGTTCGGTGGCGAAACAGACAACTGGATGTGGCCCCGCCACACGGGCGACTTCTCCATCTTCCGCATCTATGCCGACAAAAACGGAGAACCGGCCGAATACAGCGAAGACAATGTACCCCTGAAGACCCCGAAGTTCTTCTCCATCTCCATCAAAGGGATGGACGAGGGCGACTACGCCATGATTATGGGATTCCCCGGCTCGACGGAACGCTACCTGACACAGGCCGAAGTGAAACAAATGATGACAGTCCAGAACCAGGCCAGGATTGATATGCGCACCGCCTACTTGGACGTATTGAAGAAATACATGCGCGAAAGCGACAGGATACGTATTCAATATGCCAACAAATATGCAGGCAGCAGCAACTACTGGAAGAACTCCATCGGCATGAACAAAGCCATTGTAGACAACAATGTGCTGGGCACCAAAGCCGAACAGGAAAAACAGTTTGCCGCATTCGCCCAAGGGAAACCCGAATACGAAGGCGTGGTGGAAAAGATCAACACCATCGTGGAAAATGCCACGCCTGTCATGCGCCGCTACTACTACATCGCCGAAGGCCTGAACCGCACCATCGGGTTCGGATGCCCGCCCGCCATCATGGACAAGATAAAGGAAGCCATCGAAACGAAGAACGATTCGCTGCTGGAGGCTTCGAAGCAGAAGCTGGAGTCGGCATACGAAGGTATCTTCAACAAAGACTATGATTTCGAAGTGGACCGCGCCATCGCCAAAACAATGCTGCCCGCACTGGCCGAAGCCCTCAAACCGGAAGAACTGCCCGCTTTCTACCAAACCATCCGGGACGAATACAAAGGCGACTATGCAGCCTACGTGGACAATCTCTACGACAACTCCATCCTCTCCAGCCGCGAAAGCCTGGACAACTTCCTGAAGAACCCCACCGTGAAGGCCATTGACAACGACCCCGCCACCTGTTACAGCCGCACGAAGCTGGACAAGATAAAAGAAGCAAACGACGAACTGAAGCAACAGACTCAGGGACTCGAACTGCTGCACAAGGCTTACATCCGTGGACTGAACGAAATGAAACTCCCCACCCCATCCTACCCCGATGCCAACTTCACCATCCGCCTGACCTATGGCAATGTGAAGTCGTACAGCCCCAGAGACGGTGTGCGCTATGACTTCTACACCACCACCGACGGTGTCCTGGAGAAAGAAGACCCGGAGAATCCTGAGTTCGTGGTACCGGCCAGACTGAAGGAACTGATTCAGCAGAAAGACTTCGGACGTTATGCCATGAGTGACGGCACCATGCCCGTCTGCTTTCTGACGACGAACGACATCACCGGCGGAAACTCCGGCTCACCCGTCATCGACGGCGAAGGCAACCTCATCGGCTGTGCCTTTGACGGCAACTGGGAGTCGTTGAGTGGCGACATCAGCTTCGACAACAACCTGCAACGTTGCATCGCACTCGACATCCGCTACATGCTCTTCATCCTCGACAAGCTGGGCGGCTGCCAACATTTGATAAACGAAATGACGATTGTAGAATAAACAAGATACCCATCGCTTATGAAAAGACTTATACTTACTGCATTACTCCTCCCTACCCTCCTGCCCATGCGGGCCGACGAAGGTATGTGGATGTTGACCGATTTGCGGCAACAGAACGCGGTGACCATGCAGGAACTGGGACTGCTGATTCCCGTGGACTCCATCTACAACCCCGACGGCATTGCCCTGAAAGATGCCGTGGTGAGGTTCGGCAGCGGATGCACCGGCGAGGTTGTTTCGGCCGAAGGCCTGGTGCTGACCAACCACCACTGCGGCTACGCATCCATCCAGCAGCACAGTTCGGTGGAACATGACTACCTGACCGACGGATTCTGGGCCATGAGCCGCGAAGAAGAACTGCCATGCGAGGGACTGACCGTAACGTTCATCGACCAAATCATTGATCTGACCGGGTATGTACAGGAGCAGCTCCGGATAGACTCCGACCCGAAAGGAACCAACTACCTTTCGCCCAAATACCTGTCTATGGTGGCCGACCGCTGGGCCGAGTCGGAAGGCCTCACCCTCGGCAAGGGAGGCAAATTGGAGTTGAAAGCCTTCTATGGCGGGAACCGCTACTACCTCTTCCTGAAGACCGTGTATAGCGACATCCGCATGGTAGGCGCACCACCGTCGAGCATCGGCAAGTTCGGTGCCGACACCGACAACTGGATGTGGCCCCGCCACACGGGCGACTTCTCCCTCTTCCGCATCTATGCCGACCGCGACGGGAAACCGGCTCCTTACAGCCCGGACAATGTGCCCCTGCGTCCAAAACGCCACCTTACCATCAGTCTCTCCGGATACCAACAGAACGATTTCGTCTTTGTCATGGGATTTCCCGGCAGCAACTGGCGGTACATGATAGCCGATGAAGTGGAAGAACGGATGCAAACCACCAACTTCATGCGCCATCACGTCCGCGATGCCCGCCAGAAAGTATTGATGGAACAGATGCTCAAGGACGATGCCGTGCGCATCCACTATGCCAGCAAGTATGCCTCCAGTGCCAACTACTGGAAGAACGCCATTGGCATGAACGAAGGACTGGTTCGCCTCAAGGTGCTCGACACCAAACGCGCGCAGCAGGAACAACTGCTGGAACGCGGCCGGCAACTGAACGATTCGTCCTACCGACAGGCTTTTGACCGCATCCGGGACATCGTGCGCCAACGGCGGCCGGCACTCTATCACCAGCAAGCCATCCGGGAAGCGTTGGTGACAGGACTGGACTTCATGCGCATCCCCTCCACGACTGCCCTCACCAACGCTTTGAAGGAAAAGGACAAAGCCCGCATCCGCAGTGCCGCAGACAGTTTGCGGCAAGCAGCCGACCGCTACTTTGCTTCCGTGCCTTTCCCCGAAGTGGAACGTGCGGTAGCCAAAGAAATGTTGCGGACCTACACGAAGTACATCCCCGCAGAGGAACGCATCAGTATCTTCCAGGTGATTGACAAACGGTTCAGGGGAGACACGGACGCCTTTGTCGATGCCTGCTTTGACTACTCCATCTTCGGCAGTCGCGAACGCTTCGACAAATTTATCCGAAAGCCCTCGCTCTACAAAATCGACAGTGACTGGATGGTGCTGTTCAAGCATTCCATCACCGACGGCCTGCTTAAGACGACCCTCGCCATGGCCGATGCAAACAAGAACTACAACGCCGCACACAAGACCTGGGTGCAAGGCATGACGGAACTGCGCCGGGCAAACGGACTGGCCATCTATCCCGATGCCAACTCCACCCTGCGCCTCACCTATGGACAGGTGTTGCCCTACCGCCCTGCAGACGGGGTGGAATATGAGCATTACACCACCTTGCGGGGCGTGATGGAAAAGGAAGACCCGCAAAACCGGGAGTTCATCGTGCCCGACAAGCTGAAGCAGCTCTATCGCGCCCGGGACTTCGGCTCATACGCCCTGCCCGGCACAAAAGAAATGCCTGTCTGCTTCATTGTCAACACCGACAACACCGGCGGAAATTCCGGCAGTCCCGTGTTCAATGCGAAAGGCCAACTGATAGGCACGGCTTTCGACCGCAACTACGAGGGACTGACAGGCGACATCGCCTATCGCCCCTCCTCGCAACGGGCTGCCTGTGTGGACATCCGTTACGTCCTTTTCATCATCGACAAGTATGCGGGAGCCACACACCTCATCCGTGAAATGAGCATTGCAGAATAGGCATTGTTGCCCATCACACACAGAAGAAGCACAGAGGAGTGCGGAGAACCGGTTTGTCTCCACGCCTCTGTGCTTCTTCTGTCTTAAAGAGGGCGCATTCACCCGTCTATTCACTCAACCTCCAGGTAAAACACGCGGCTGGCATAATCGTTCCGGTCATGGTTGTCCACGCGATGGCTGTAGATTTGTCGGGCCGGAGTCCCGCCATCCTGACGCGCGGCAGGTGCTGAGCGAAGCGGCTCCCGACTTGTCGTAAGGTGAAAGCAGACGGTAGATGTCTCCCAACTGCACTACGGGACGAATCTCCTTGTACTCGGCAATGGCCTTTTTGCAGAGGGCTTTCTCCTCGTCAGTCATGTTGTCGGGCTGATGCCGAACCTGATGTCATGCTTCCCGGCGGAGGCCAGCAAACCTTCTATGCCTTGCGGCAACTTCCGGGCATCCACCGTCCAGTCGCCCAGCGAAGAAGTGTCGTCGTTGCGCGGATATTTGTCGCCAAACCACCCGTCGTCCATCACAAACAGTTCCCCTCCCATCAAAGCGATGTCGGCCATCATCCGATCCATGCCTTCCTGATTGATATCGAAATACACACCTTCCCAGCTGTTGAGCAGAATCTTGCGCAGGGTGGTTCCGTGTGCCAGCTTATACAGGCGTGCCCAGCGGTGGAAACTGCGGCTGGCACCGCTCAAGCCTTCATCGCTATAGGTCAATGCCAAAGCGTGAGTGCGGAACGTTACGGGACAGACTTTTTCCTGTATAAAGCAATACCAAAAGACACAGAAAGATTCTGCG
>CAYPUJ010000142.1:0-5122 GCA_964413805.1 uncultured Bacteroides sp.
TCTTCATTCTTCATTATAAATGACCTGCATCACCGTCTGCCCCACGGCTTTGAGCGTGTTGCGGTCGATGGCATCCATGTCGTCCTTCAGCGTGTGCCAGTGTTCAAAGAAGTCGTGCTTTTCGCTGTAGGCAATGATGTCGATGGTGGGGATGCGTGCATATTGGTTGACAAACAAGTGGTCGTCGGTGGCATAGTTGCCCTGCGCCTCCACGAAGTATTGCCCGTAGCCCAGGCTTCCGGCTGCTTTCCACACCTTCCGGTTGATGTGCCTGGCATATTCCTCGGACACGCCCTCGTAGCGGAACGTGGCGTTCTTGCCCCCCACCATGTCGAGCAGGATGCCGAAGCGGGCGTTGTAGCCCTGCACGTGCGGATTCCGTGCCCAGTATTGCGCACCCAGGCACCAGAACTCTTCCTTCCGTTGCCCGGTGTAGTTGTTGTGTGTTCCATAGTCCTCGGCATCGAGCAGCACAAGGTCGATGCCGAGTTCGGCAGGCTGTTGCTGCAGTTGTCGGGCAATCTCCAGCAGGATACCCACGCCGCTGGCCCCGTCGTTGGCACCGGGCACGGGCGAATAGTGTTGTCCGGCATCGGGGTCCTGGTCTGCCCACGGACGGCTGTCCCAGTGGGCGAAGAGCACGATGCGCTTCCGGCTTTCGGGTTTGTAGGAGGCGATGATGTTGCGTGCCTTCAGCAGGGTGCCGTCGTAGGCAGCGAGGTCGGCATACTGGTTGTACACCTGTGCGCCAAACCGGGCGAACTGTCCGGCCAGGTAGTCGCCGCAGGCGCGGTGTGCAGCCGTGTTGGGCACGCGGGGGCCGAAGTCCACCTGTTCCTTCACGTAGCGGTATGCGCTGTCGGCATCAAACGCCGGCACACTGACCGTGCGCGTCGTTGCGGCGGCCTCATCGCCGGCAGGGAGGGTCGTCTTGCGGTTGCTGCTGCAGGCGGTGGCGGCGGCAAGCAGGAGGACGGTCAGGAAGATAAAGGTATGGTTCTGTTTCATGTTGCAGATGTTTCGTTCTTGTTTGTCAGGGATGGTTTGTCAGGTTGAAGCCCAGTGTCACGGCCTTGCGACCCACCTCCAGGGTGACTTCCGCACCGTTGATCAAGGGGAGATTGCGCTGCACGTGTCCCACGGGGAAGTTGAAGCAGACGGGGAAATCATATTCCGCCAGCACATCGGCCAGGGCTTCGTAGAGCACCTTGCCCAGCGAGCGGTTCTCTTCGTACCCGGTGAACTGCCCGACGATGAGTCCCGACAGCCGTCCGAGCACACCGCCCAGCTTCAGGTTGTAGAACATCCGTTCCACGGCGTGTGGCCGTTCGCCCACGTCCTCCAGGAAGAGGATGGTTCCTTCGGGGGGGATGTCGTAGGGCGTGCCGCGCAATCCGTGGGACACGGCCAGGTTTCCCCCGCGCAACGTACCCCCGGCTGTGCCTTTGCGGTTGAGGGGATGCGGACTGCACGTGTAGGCGAATCCCGCCGGTGCGGGCTGCACCGCTTCGGCAGTGCCGGCTGTGAAGTGTCCGAAAAGAATGTCCTTCAGGGCGAGCGTGGCGAAGTCATCGGCAGGCTCCACGGCGAGGTGGCGTGCCATCGGGGCATGGAGCGAGGCGAATCCCTCCCGCTGCACCATGTTGTGCAGCACCGTGATGTCGCTGAAGCCTATCAGCCATTTGGGCCGTTCGCGGAAGCGGGCGAAGTCGGGCTTCCCCGCCAGGTGCACCGCACCGTAACCGCCACGGCTGCACAGGATGGCGGCAGTGCGCGGGTCGTCCAGGGCGTTCTGCAGGTCGGCCAGCCGTTGGCGCACGGTACCGGCAAACCAGCCGCACTCCCCGTCGGCATGTCTGGCCACGAGCACTTCCAGCCCCCACGATTCGAGCCGTTGCCGGGCTTTGCGCAGGAGCACCTTGTCTATCTTGCCGGAAGGGGAAACCACGGTGACGCGGTCGCCGGCTTTCAGGAATGGCGGAAATGTCAGTTGGCTCATAGAAAGCAGTCGTAAGCAGTCGGTACAATTTTGTCGCGGCAAAGGTACACATTATTTGCAAGCGGCGGCGCGGGGCAGCGGAAATTCTTTTGCCGCCGGCGGCGCGGTGCTTCACAGGCCGAAGTCCAGCTCCAGCTGTGCGCCTTCGTCCCGCAGGCGGAAGGTGGTGCGGTGATAGGGCGTGATGCCGCAGGCTGCGATGGCGGCACGGTGCGCGGCGGTGGGATACCCCTTGTTGCTGTCCCAGCCGTAGGCCGGGTATTCGGCGTGCAGGCGCAGCATGTAGTCGTCGCGGTAGGTCTTGGCCAGGATGGATGCGGCGGCGATGGAGAGGTACTTGCCGTCGCCTTTCACCACGGTGGTGTGGGGGATGTCGCGGTACGGCCTGAAGCGGTTGCCGTCCACCAGGATGTGTTGCGGCTGCACCTTCAGCCCGTCCAGGGCGCGGTGCATGGCCAGGATGGAAGCGTTGAGGATGTTGATGCGGTCGATCTCCGCAGGCGACACCACGCCCACCGCCCACGCCACCGCCTCGCGCTCGATGAGGGGGCGCAGGGCGTAGCGCCGGTGTTCGCTCAGTTGCTTGGAGTCGTTCAGGTCCTCGTTCTCGAAGCCGGGGGGCAACACGACGGCGGCGGCAAAGACCGCTCCCGCCAGGCAGCCGCGTCCCGCTTCGTCGCATCCGGCTTCCGTGCGGCCTTCTTTCAGGTAGGGCAACAACATAGGCAGTTTCCGGGTTTTATCGGTTTGTCGGGACAAAGATAGGCTTTTTTCCGCGTCCCTGCCCGTGCAACCGCTGTTCTTTTTCCGGTGCAGGCCGTCCGTTGCAGGCGGAAGGCCGCTTGTTTTCTGCGGAGAACTGCTTACCTTTGCGCCGCGAAACCAACCGGCAAGAACCTGCAAAAGATACAAGACCCGTCATGTTCACAGTCATTCTCCTCCTGCTGGCAGGCATCGGCATCGGCTTCTGCCTGCGCAAACGGAACGCTGCACGAAAGGTGCAGGCAGCCGTCAGCGTGCTCATCTGGGTGCTGCTCTTCCTCCTGGGCGTGGAGGTGGGCGAGAACGAACGCATCATCCGGGGGCTGCACACGCTGGGCGTGGAGGCGGTGGTGCTGGCCGTGGGCGGCACGGCGGGCAGCGTGCTGGCTGCCTGGGGCTTGTGGCAGGCGGTGCGGCGCAGGAAAGGGGGTGACGGACTATGAAAGGCAGCCTGATTATCATCGGCTTTTTCGCCCTGGGTGTGGTGTGCGGGCTGTGCCGGCTGTTTCCCGCCTGCCTTTCCGCTGCCGACCTCGGCTTCTACGCCCTCTGCGCGCTGATGTGCTGCGTGGGCATCGGCCTGGGCAGCGACCCGCAGACGCTGCGCAACTTCCGCCTGCTTTCGCCCCGCCTGTTGTGCCTGCCGCTGGGCACGGTGGCCGGCACGCTGGCAGGCTCGGCTGTGGTGGGGCTGCTGCTGGCGCACCGCTCCACCGCCGATTGCCTGGCGGTGGGTTCGGGGTTCGGCTACTACTCGCTTTCGTCCGTCTTCATTACCCAATACCGGGGCGCGGAACTGGGCACCGTCGCCCTGCTGGCCAACATCTGCCGCGAACTGTTCACCCTGCTGGCAGCCCCTTTCCTGGCCCGCCGCTTCGGCCCGTTGGCTCCCATTGCGGCGGGGGGAGCCACGACTATGGACACCACGCTGCCCGTCATCACCCGTGCGTCGGGGCAGGCGTTTGTGGTGGTGTCCGTCTTCCACGGTTTCGTGGTGGACTTCAGCGTGCCGTTCCTGGTGACGCTGTTCTGCTCGCTGTAGGCTTTCTGTAAAGTCCCGGCAATGCGCCGGAACGACCCACGAGTGACCCGTCAATGCAACCCTTAGGGAGTCGTCGATGCAACCCTTAGGGAGTCGTCAATGCAACCCTTAGGGAGTCGTCAATGCAACCCTTAGGCACTCGTTAATGCAACCCTTAGGCACTCGTCAAGACACCCCGCCATTGTATAATAATCCACAAAAAAGGGGGCTGCAACAAGCCATATCTCGGAACAACCCATTACATTTGCAGGGAACTTCAAAACCTTGCAAAAGTCATGGATGAAAACAAAACGGACGGCATCAGGACGCTGCGCTACTCGGACATCTTTCTGGCGATGTACTTCAACGGCGGCATGAGCTGCCTGCACCGCAACCATTCCCACGTGCTGGTGTATATGTATTCGGGTGAACTGGAAATCAACGAGCGGGAGCGGGTCACCTGCCTGCACAGGGGCGAGTGCGCCTTTATCCGCAAGGACTTCGGCGTGCAACTGACCAAACGGGCCTGCGGGGGCGAACAGTTCAAGGCCATCTTCCTGATGTTCACACCGAAGTTCCTGCGCGATTTCTACAGCAGGCTCGACCGGAGCACGCTGCCGGAAGGAGCGCGGAGGAGCAAGGTCAGCCTGTGCAAGCTGCCCGCAAACCGGCCGGACATCGTGAGCCTGTTCGAGTCGATGACCCCCTATTTCGATTCGGGCATCCGCCCCACGGAAGAACTGCTGAACCTGAAGATGACGGAAGGCCTGTATGTACTGCTGAACACCGACAAAAGCCTATATGCCTCGCTCTTCGACTTCACCGACCCGTGGAAGCCGGACATTCTGGACTTCCTGGAGAAGAACTACATGAACGACCTCAGCCTGGCGGAGATGGCCAACTACACGGGGCGCAGCCTCGCCTCGTTCAAGCGCGACTTCAGGAAGATAAGCGAACTCCCGCCCCGGAAGTGGCTCATCCGCCGCAGGCTGGAGGCCGCCCGTGCCCTCATCCGCTCCGGCGGGCAGCGGGTGACGGAGGTCTGCTTCGAAGTAGGCTTCAAGAACCTGTCGCACTTCTCGAAAGCCTATAAGGAGGTGTACGGCATCCCGCCGACAGACAGCATCCGTCCCTGAGCCTCCCGGCAAACATCTTTGAGCCGAAGGGAAAAGCCTGTCTCCCCGCGATGCCTTACCTTTGTGTCGTCATACCTATTAATATAAAGAGAAAGATGAACGACATTTTCCGGAAAGACCTGTCGGGCGCGCTGGTGTCTCCCAACGAGCCCGGTTACGACGAACTGATTAACGCCATCTGGGAAACCATGAGGCTGGCGAACG
>CAYPUJ010000143.1:0-5005 GCA_964413805.1 uncultured Bacteroides sp.
ACACTCGGTTTTGGAGACCGATGCTCTACCAACTGAGCTATTCCCGTGTTTGCGGTCGCAAAGATAAGGAAAGTTCTTGAATATACAATGCGTTCCCGAAAAAGTTTGTTCTTATCCGTAATCGGCTCCGCGCATAAGTTCACTCCACCAGCCTCCGGTAAAACGCAGCTTTCCACTCTATCGGGCGCGGATAGGCACGCGATGACGACGGCATCCGCCACACCTTCAGTTTCCGGCCGGCGAAGGATGTTTCGCTACACATTCCCACGGCGAGCGGCTCAAGCCCCATTGTGACCTGCAGGCTCTCGGCGGACTTCTGTCCTGTAGCGACAATCGTGTGGCATTCGGGGATTTGTTCCAGCAGGACAGCCAGATCCGTCGGACGTACAATCTGCAGGAAGTTGTCAGAAGCATTGTTCTTCAGCCGCACCACCTCTTCTGCCGTGTCGTAGAGGGCAATGCCGCGTTCGCAACAGAACGCCTCAATCCGTGCCTGGTCAAAACGTTTTTCACCGGGAACCACAAACCGGTTCTTGTCGCCTGTTGCAATCAATCCCCAAATGCGCCACATGTCGTTATTCCAGTTCGGGTAGAAGAAATTCATGCTCCAACGTTTCTGCGGCGGAGGGAAACTACCCAGCATCAGCAGTCTGGCATGTGGCGGCAAAAAGGGTTTCAAGGGATGTTGCTCATTCATTTCTGGGGTCAATCCGGAGTTAACCTTTCTTCTCTTCTTCCGTATGCTTCTTCTTCGATTCCTTTTTGGCCAGCATGATGATGTTGTACGCATATTCCGCCATCCATTGTTCGGAATAGCCCAACCGCTCCTTGTATTGGCGCACGGCAGCAGCCGTTTTGTGCACATCGTCTTTTTTCCAGACCGGCTTTGTACAGATGTCGTGCACCGTTTTCTCGGTCATGGAGCGCAAAGCCCCCTTGAAGATGGAAGGCATTCTGAATTTCCATTGCATCAGGTTCCCCAACAGCATTATCAGGTCGTTGGAAAAGCCCTGGTATAAGAAGAGGTAGCTCTGTATGTCGTTTTGGGTGCGGCAGTGCTTCTTGATGGAGGAGTCAATCTCCTTGAAAAAGTTTTCGCTCAAACCGTAGTCCTGCATCAGCATACGACGGGAAGCGGCCTTTTCCCCCTGTCCCAAACGTCCGCCCTGGGTAGGCACTTTGAACAGCCGCTTGAAGTTGGCCACGTCCGGAATCAAACGGATGTTGGTGATGCCCAGGTTGGCGGCTATCACCGACTGAAAGTAAACACGTGTCAACGAGATGAAGTCTTCCACATTCTTGGGGGAAACCTCTTCACCGTTCTTTTTAAATAGTCTGGATAATATTCCCATGATGTTCTCTATGATTTTTTGTTGAATGCACTTGATTGATATTGCGTTGACGGGGCAAAATTACAAAATAAGTAAGTTTGAACCAAACGTTGCCTGCCGATAAAAGCAAGAGATGCCTTCAATTCACCCGGGGCTTCTCTTCCTGCCTGACGCACAGATGCACCTGCGTGACCGGGGGAAAACGGCAAAAGACTCCGATTTCTGCCAAAATCCTCTTTAAATTGAAAAAAAAAGTAGATTCACTGCATTTATTTCAGGAAAGAATGTACTTTTGCTGCTGTATTATTCACAAAAGCAATAAAGAAGGATTATGCAAGAGCTTATTGAAAAGATTGCTGAAATGTATGCAGCATTCGAAAAAGATGCGAAAGCCCAAGTAGAGAATGGCAATAAAGCGGCCGGTACCCGTGCCCGCAAAGCTTCGTTGGAAATTGAAAAGGCCATGAAGGCGTTTCGCAAGGCATCGCTGGAGGCAGCCAAATAAGAAGGCAGTCAGGCACAAAAAACAAGGGGTGTATCGCAAGAGATGCACCCCTTTCTCTTTCTCATCCTTCAGGTTTCATCACCACCCCTGCCTTCTTTCTTCCGTCCATCTTCACCACCAACGGCTGCCCGAAACGGACGTGGCGCAAATAGCGGCTCTCGTAGACAGCCGGTTGGGCGTTCAGATAGTCCTGGTCGTACACACCGTCGTGCATGAAGGCATTGATGGTGAAATAGCCCACTCCGAACGAAGTCAGGTTGTGGAAGAAGTGCGTCCCCTGGCTGGGATCCACCCGGTAGTCGGTCAGCCCGGCTTCCACGATGACGCGGGCTGCGCTGATGTGCGGCCATTTCACGGGAATGCCCAGCCAACTGTCGCTGCTGCCCCAGCGGCCGGGACCCACGAGGATGTAATGCTGCTGCCGGTCGAGGAACTGCCGGTTCAGCTTCCCCAGCTCGTCGGCTATCTCCTGGTTGTGCGAGGCACTGTAACGGTCGGTCTTGACGTACACCACATCGTACAGGTCTTTCAAGACACCGTGCCCCAACGAGTTGCAGGAACGCAGCACCACCGCACCGTCGGGGATGGCGTCGAGATTCTCTTCCAGCATCTCCTTGCTGTCCACGATGGGACGGATCTGGAGGAGGTAGAAGGTGCCTGTCTTTTCCTTTTCGCGGCTCAGGGTGGCGGCGAACTCGATTTCCACCGGCCTTCTCATTTCCTCCTGCCCGTACTTCAGCGACAGTTGCAGGATGCGGGACAGGGGGAACACGTCGTGCTTCAGGATGTTGGCAAAGGTGATGAGCTTGCGGCCGCCGGGGTAAAGCCCGTCGCGTATGATCTGGTCATAGGGGTCGTAGGTGGAAGCGATGTAGTGAAGCGCACCGTCCTTCTCCGCTTCCTTCACGTGCAGCTTCAGCAGGTTGAAACTGTCGTCGATGGAGAAGCTGCGGCCTGCATTGCTCAGGTCGAGGGCGTAGAAACGTGTCTGGGTCTCGCGCAGGGCCATTTCCAGTTCGCTGGTCTGCAATATCTTGGTGGGGTGGTAAGGCGAGAAACGCAGGGTGAGCCCGCCATCCACGATGTACTTGCCCAGCCCCAACGCCAGGTTCACAATGCCTTCATCGGCCTGTTCGTCGCCGATGGGGTAGTAGTTGAGCGAGCGTGCCACGCCCGACATGCCGGGATAATAGCGTTCGCCATACTGGCTGCCCACCACTTCCTGCAGGATGACTGCCATCTTCTCCTGGTCGATGACGTTGCTCGTGGCCTGCATGTATGCCTTCGAGTCGCGGAAGAACACCGATGCGTACACGCCTTTGATGGCTTCGCTCAGCGCGCGCAGCATCTCGTACTTGTCGTCCACGTAGGGAATCATATAGGTGTTGTAGATGCCGGCGAAAGGCTGGTAGTGCGAGTCCTCCAGCAGCGAGGAGGAGCGGATGGCGATGGGCGACTTCACCACGTCGAAGAACGTGAAAAAGTCCTCCACCAGGCGGTCGGGCAGCTTGGCCTTGAGGAAGTAGCGCAGGATGGTCTCGTCGTCGGCATCAGACAGGGCCACCTGGTAGAGGCGATTGGTCTCCATGAACTCGTCGAACACGTCGGTGCAGAGCACCACGGTCTTGGGGATGGCCACGCGCGCGTTTTCAAACTCGTCGAACTCCGGATGCCGCTTCAGCAGGTGGTCGATGAAGGCCAGGCCACGCCCCTTGCCGCCCAGCGACCCGTCGCCGATGCGGGCAAAGTTGGAGAAACGGTCGAAGCGGTCGCGCTTGAACACCGCCACCACTCCCTGGTTTTTCATCTTCCGGTACTTCACGATGGCTTCATAGATAAGGTGACGGTGGGCATCCACGTCCTGCAGGCTGTTCCAGGTGATGGGGCGCAGAAACTCGGCCACGGGAAACAAGGCACGCGAGTAGAGCCAGCGGCTGATGTGGTTGCGGCTGATGTGGAACAGGAACGACTCGGCCGGCACGGCAAAGATGATGTTCTGCAGCTCCTTCAGGTTCTTCACCCGGGCTATCTCTTCGCCCGTCCCGGGGTTGCGGAAGATGAAGTCGCCGAAACCGAAGTTGTCCGCCACGACACGGCGCAGGTCTACGTCCATCTTCTTGGAGTTCTTGTCGATGAAGGTGGCGCCATACTTGGCGGCGTAGGCCGCATTCTCCGACTCGCTCGACTGGACGATGAGCGGCACGAAGGGGTCTTCCTTGCGCACGGCAGCACAGAGCCTGATGCCGGCCAGCCCGTCCTTCGGCCCCTTGCCCGCGCAGGGGAAACGCACGTCGGTGATGATGCCCAGCATGTTGTTCTTGTACCTCTCATAGATGCTGATGGCCTCCTCGTAGGTGCGTGCCAGCACAATCTTGGGCCGCCCCCTCATGCGCAGGGTACGCTGGTGGGCATTCAGCGCCTCTGTGGAGAACTCCTGGCTCTGTTCGAGCACAAACTTGTAGAGGTTGGGCAGGATGGACGAGTAGAAACGGATGCTGTCCTCCACCAGCAGGATGACCTGCACGCCCACCTCGTCCACGTCGTGCTCCAGGTTCATCTTGTCCTCTATCAGCTTGATGATGGACAGCAGCAGGTCGGTTTCGCCCAGCCAGCAGAACACGTATTCGAAGGGGCTGAGGTCTTCATCGGCGATGCGTTCCGCTATGCCGTGGCTGAAGGGGGTGAGGATGACCATCGGGATGCGCCCGTAGCGGCTCTTGATGCTGCGTGCCAGCTCGAAGCCCTCGTTGTCGCCCGTGCCCGGCATACAGATGATGAGGTCGTAGGTCAGCGAAGACAGCTGCGCCAGTGCCTCCTCGCAGGTAGACACCTGGGTGAAGCGGGGCGGATAGCGGAGCGAGAGCGAAGTGTATTCGTTGAATATCTTTTCGTCGATGCGCCCGTCGTCCTCGAGCATGAAAGCATCGTAAGGGTTGGCTATCAGCAGGACATTGAAGATGCGCCGCTTCATCAGGTCGGCGAACTGGGTGTCCTTGAAGTAGAGTTGGTTCAGTTTAAATTTGCTGAGCATGGTCTTCGGTCATTAGGTTGTTCGAAGGACAAAAGTCGTGTTTTTTGCTTGGATAAGCAAGGAAAAACCGCTTTTCTTGAACCCGCCGGAACGACCCACGGGGACCTGTCATAACAACCCTTAGGCACTCGCCATAAC
>CAYPUJ010000144.1:0-4974 GCA_964413805.1 uncultured Bacteroides sp.
TCATATTGGTCAAATACGTTCATAAAAGTTGTTTTTAGTACATTATACATTTGATCCGTTTGTCCGGACCGTTTTTTATTTCTGTCCGTAGTAAGCGTTCGGGCCATGCTTGCGGCTGAAGTGTTTCTCCACCAGCAGCGGGTTCATGGTGAGGTGCGGGTTAACGGCGTATGCGATGGAAGCCATCTTGGCCACCTGCTCCATCACCACGGCATTGTGCACGGCATCGTGCGCATCTTTTCCCCAGGCAAAAGGCCCGTGGTTCTTGACCAGCACGCCCGGCGTGTGCACGGGGTTCATGCCCGCAAACCGCTTCACAATCACGTTGCCCGTCTCCAGTTCGTAAGCACCGTTCACTTCTTCCGCCGTCATGTCTGCGGTGCAGGGAATGGCTTCGTGGAAATAGTCGGCATGGGTCGTGCCGATGTTGGGGATGCCACACCCGGCCTGTGCCCAAGCTGTGGCATAGGTAGAGTGTGTGTGCACCACGCCGCCGATTTCGGCAAACGCTTTGTAGAGCACTACGTGTGTCGGTGTGTCCGACGACGGTTTCAGGCTTCCTTCGACCACCTTTCCGTCCAGGTCCACCACCACCATGTCTTTTGCCGTCATTTCGTCATAGCTCACGCCGCTGGGTTTGATGACCACCAGTCCGCTCTTGCGGTCGATGGCCGACACGTTCCCCCACGTGAAGATGACCAATCCATGCTTCACCAGTTCAAGGTTGGCATGAAACACTTTTTCTTTCAGTTCTTCTAACATAACATTCTGTTTTTATGTTCTTTCTCTGTATTACAGTTTAAAGTTCGGAGCCTGCCGGTATGCCTTCTCGTTGAAACGGTAAAGGGCGGCTCCCCGCTTTGAGCCGGTCTTGTCTATCTCTCCGGTTTTCTCGATGTAATTCATGTCGGCTATCCTTTTACGGAAGTTGCGCTTGTCGATGGGGGCTCCGTATATGGCCTCGTACAGACTTTGCAACTGCGACAAGGTGAACTGTGCGGGCAACAGGTTGAAACCGATGGGCTCCACAGATGCCTTTTGCTGCATCAGTTTCCGGGCATACTCCACCATGATGCGATGGTCAAAGACCAGGGGCGGCAACTCGTGTATATTCACCCAGGAAGCATTGTGCGCCTGCACCAGTTTCCGGTCGTATTCATCAATGTTTATCAGGGCATAATAGGCCACGGAAACCACCCGTTCTCCCGGGTCGCGGTGAACACCGCCGAAAGCCCCGACTTGCTCCATATACACCTGCTCCAGACCGGTCAGTTCGTTCAATACGCGCTTGGCCGCATTGTCCACACTTTCATTCTCCTGCATAAATCCGCCCATCAGCGACCACTCCCCCCTTGCCGGCTCAAGCATACGTTTGAGCAGCAAGAGGTGAAGGTCTCCCCGGCTGAATCCGAAGATGATGCAATCCACGGAAACATAAAACTTCGGATATATGCCGTAATAATTTTCCATTCTTCGTTTCTTACCAGAAGTAAGTGTAGAACAAAGCGCACAGGATGACTACGCCCAGGGTTGCAATAACGTCCCACTTGCTCCAGCTTTCGCGGATCTGTTTCTTGTAGTCTTTCGTGAAGGTGATGGCAGCCACCTGTTCCGGACTGGGTTTCGGGGTAAAGGCCGACACCACGAACATGAATACAACAATGAACACCAGCAACCAGACTTCAAAAATCAGCCAGTTGGTCTGCCAGAACCACGTGGTGCAGTTCCAGAAAGCACCATCCATCTCGGCCTTGCCCGAATTGGTGAACACGTTGGTCAGCAGGCGCAGCATACCGATCAGGAAACCGCCGATAAGCCCCCATTCACCGGCCTTGGGCGTAATCCGCTTCGAGAAGATGCCCAGCGTGAACACGGCCACCATCGCAGGAGCAATCAGCGACTGTATGTCTTGCAGATAAGAGTACAGGTTGCCCATATTCATCATGATGGGCATCCAGGCCAGACCCAGAATCACGACCACCACCGTAGCCACACGGCCCACAAACACATAGTGGCTTTCGCTCATGCCCTTCTTCATCGGCTTGTAGAAGTCTTCCGTGAACAGGGTGGCACAGCTGTTGAAGAACGCAGCCAACGATGCCACCAGGGCACAGATAAAGCCGATGGTCACGATGCCCTTGATACCGGCCGGAAGGATGTTCTTCACCATCATGGCGAAAGCACCGTCGGTGTCGTGCGTGTTGGTGATGTCCATCACGATGCCGCTGCCCGTCTTTTGCGAAAGGGCAAAAGCCACCATGCCGGGAATCAGGAACATGAAGACGGGGAGCAACTTGAAGTAACCGGCTGCGATGGTACCCCGGCGGGCACGTGCCATCACCTTGCTGTTGTCTTCACCCTTGGTCTGTCCAAGCACACGCTGTACGATGTGCTGGTCCGTACACCAATACCAGAAACCGATGATGGATGCACCGATGAACACCACATAGCCGGGGAACTGCGGATACATGGGGTCGGCAGGATCCGTGTGGAACATGTGCGTGGTGCCGAAACCGTCGTGTGCGGCGTTGCAGACCGCCATCATCTGCGACCAGCCTTCGCTGATGCTGCCATTGCCCAGCATACTCAGGCCAAGGAACAGCACGAGGAAAGAACCGATGATGAGAATCGGCGTCTGGATGGCAGACAGGGTCATCACGCCCTTCATGCCGCCGAACACCGTGAAGACAGCCGTAACGGCAATCAGGCCGATGGCACCGTACCAGAACGGCAGCCCCAGCAGGTATTCAAAGAAGATACCACCCGTGAAAGCCGTCACCGAAACCTTGGTCAGCACGTATGCAATCAGCGTGATGATGGACAGCCACGAACCCGTGCGCTGGGTGTAGCGGAACTTGAGGAAATCGGGCATCGTGATGATCTTGCCCATTTTGTTGTTCAGCAACTGGTAGAACGGCACGAACAGCCATCCCAGGATGAGGATCATCCATCCTTGCATCTCCCAGTGGGCCATGCCCACACCGTCTTTTGCACCCGTTCCGGCCAGGCCGACGAGGTGTTCGGAACCAATGTTGGCGGCAAAGATGGCCGCACCGATGACATACCAGGGTTCGCCTTTGCCAAAGAGGTAGTCCTGGCTGTCGGCTCCTTTCATTTTCTCCTTGTCTTTCTTGATGGAACGGTAAATCGCCCACCCGATGGCTACGATTCCGACTGCAAGCACTGCCCAGTCGAGCCATATAAATTCATTTGTAGTCCAATTCATGGGTAAGTTTGTGAGTTTGTTAGTTTATGAGTTTGTTAGTTTGTGAGTTTATGAGTTTTTAAGTTTTTAAGTTTGTGGGGTTGGGTTGGTGAGGAGCTATAATCAGCCGATTAGTCCTCCACACCAAACTTGAAGATGCAGCGGCTGTGGTAGGTATCTCCCGGTTTCAACACCACCGAAGGCCATTCGGGCTTGTTGGGGCTGTCGGGATAGTGCTGGGTCTCCAGGCAGACAGAAGCCCGCTGGTTGTAGACAATCCCTTTCTTGCCGGTGACGGTCCCGTCGAGGAAGTTTCCGCTATACACCTGAATGCCGGGTTCGTCGGTGTACACCTCCAGTGTGATGCCCGACGTGGGCGAAACCAGTCTGGCTGCCACTTCGTCGATGTTGCCATTGGTGTTGAGCACCCAGTTGTGGTCATAGCCGTTGCCGTTCTTCAGCTGTTCGAAGTCGTAGTTATCAATGTCCTGACCCACGGGTTTGGGAGTGGTAAAGTCCATCGGAGTACCTTTCACCGGAACAATCTTCCCCGTAGTCATGAAGGTCGTGTCCACCGGCGTGTATTTGTCGGCGTTCACATAGAGGATATGGTCGGTGGCAGGCTTCGAGGGATCACCCGAGAGGTTGAAGTAAGAGTGGTTGGTCATGTTGATGATGGTGGGCTTGTCGGTAGTGGCGGTGTAGCTGATGTCGATGGCGTTGTCTTCGGTCAGCTTGAAGAGCACTTTGGCCGTCACGTTGCCGGGGAAGTTCTGGTCGTCGTCGGGCGACACGCGCGTCAGTTCCAGTGTGGTGCTGTCAATGGGGTTGGCTTCGTACACCTGGTATTGCCACCCTTGCGGTCCCCCGTGCAGGCAATGCCCGAAGTTGTTCTGGGGCAACTGATACGTCACGCCCTCCAGCTTGAAGCGTCCCTGATTGATGCGGTTGGCATAACGCCCGATGGAGGCACCGAAATCGCTGGGAATGTTGATGTAGTCGGAAATGCTGTCAAAGCCCAGCACCACGTCCTGCATAGCGCCGTTCTTGTCGGGAACCATAATGGAAACGATGCGTCCCCCATAGTTAGTGATGCATACTTCCATGCCTGCGCTGTTCTTCAACGTGTACAGGCCGGTGGTCATATCGTCCACCGTTGTCTGGAATTTTTGCGGGTTCAGGCCGGACAATGTGATTTGTGGTGCTTCCGGCTTCTGGCTGCAGGATGCCAGCATTGCGACTGCCACGCCTGCCATTAGAAAAGATTTCTTCATGATACTTTTTTTATTTGTAAATTAGATATATACCATTTCGGCCGTAAAAATACGCTTTTAATATGGTGTAATATCTACACTTTAATATGTTTTGTAACATAATTAGCGAAAATAAACTATCAGGTAAACAGAGGCTAAAAGCCTGAAACGGCTTGCCTGTACGGGGGTTGTCCGACACCTGTACGGAACGTGTCCGGTACAGGCAATCCATCTGTTCCACACCTGTATGGAACACGTTCGGTACAGGTGTCGGACAAAGTGGGGATAGACCCTCTGATTATCAGTCTCATACAGGCTTCGGATAAAAAAAACGTAGAGACACCGCATCTTTCTCTCGGGGAACAATGTCCTCTTCCCGGTTCTGTGGGTGGGGGAAGCGGACTTCACTAAACGCATCGAATGAGAAAAAGAGCAGTGCCTCTACAACCCTTTATCCAATTTACCAGTAGAATGGCCTTGTCTGATCGTTCCTCCCTCCTTCCGTTTCATCTTGCC
>CAYPUJ010000145.1:0-4732 GCA_964413805.1 uncultured Bacteroides sp.
TGTTGATGGAACCCACTTCACCGGGACGCTGGCTGTTGGTGATGTCCACACCGGCTGCCTTTCCCTGCATTCCTTCGAGAGCGTTCTTCACCGGCATTGCCGTCAGTTCTTTCTCACCCACGCGCGCCATGGCACCGGTTACGTCCGACTTCTTCTGGACACCGTAACCTACCACTACCACTTCATCGAGCATTTCCGTGTCTTCTGTCAAGACAACGGCAAGGGTACTCTGCCCTTTTACTGATACTTCAGCCGTCCGATACCCCACAAAACTTACTTGAATCACGCCGTTTTCCGGCACATTTGAGAGTGTAAACCTACCGTCTAAATCGGTAATCGTTCCATTGGTCGTGCCTTTCACCAAAACACTGGCACCGACCACGGTTTCTCCGGTCTGGTCTGTCACCGTTCCTGTCACCTGCTTGTTTTGTGCAGCGGCACCTATGGCCATCGCAGCAAACAAGGCAATCGTAAATAGCCGCTGAACCTTGTTCAGATGGCTATACAAAGAGATGATTTTGTCTTTCATGCTCATGATTTAAATTAAACATTATTTTAGATACGGTGCAAAATTAGTGAACCAATATTTACAGAACATGGAATTCCGTACAAAAAACATGGAAAATCGTACATAAAGGGGGATTTTCGCCTTAAAATTCAGGCATTGGCGGCTACGTGGAAGCTAAATGAAGCCTTGCACCTGCACCACACGATGGATGCAGGCGTTTTTTCTGAAAGCAGATAACGGAATAATTCCAGCCTCAGCGCGATTGGGAAATCTTCAGTTCTTTCACCAGATGAGCCGCTCCGCCATACCTTTCCATCAGGAATAAGATGTAGCGCACGTCCACCCCGATGCACCGTTGCGTTCCCGGTTCGTAAAGCAAATCACTGCTCATGGCCTCCCAATTACCGTCGAATGCCAAGCCCAGAAGTTCACCCCGTGCGTTGAACATGGCACTGCCGGAGTTACCGCCCGTGATGTCGTTGTTGGAAATGAAGCACACCTTCAACTCGCCGTTTTCCCGGTCGGCATAGCGGCCGAAGTCGTTCGAGGCCAAAAGGGCGAGCAGTTCCGGTTGTACCTCAAAGTCGGGGTCGTCCCGGTGGGCACGTGCCTTTTGCAGGATGCCTTCGGTGGTGGTATAGTGGTTGTAGTAGGCTCCGTCGAACGGGCGGTAGCCGCAGACCGTGCCAAAGCTGAGGCGCAGGGTGGAGTTGGCGTCGGGATAGAAACTGCGTGAGGCATAAAACTGCCGGATGGCGGCATTCAGTTGCCGTTCGCCCCGGGCAATGCCCGTTGAAGCGGACTGCATCTCCATGCCCATCTCGAAGAACTTGGTGAGCAGGTCTATGCAGAGGTCAACAGCCGGGTCCTCGTAGATGTGATAGGTAGTGTCCCTTTCCAGGAATCGTTGCAGGCCGCGCGGGGTGGCAAGCTGGGTGCGGGCATAAAGGGAATCGACATAGGCACGGGCGTTACCGGCATAGGCCGTGTCGATGGTGTGGTAAAACTCAGGCAGGTAGAGGGAATCCACTTGTGCCCGGTATGTGTCGAGCATGGCGGCAAATACCTCCTTGTCGGTGTCTGTGTCCATGTCGGCATAAACGGACACGATGGCACGCAGTCCCGCCACCACCGCCTCGTGCTCACCTTCGAAGTCGAAGTTGAGGACGGAGAGAGTCTGTTGCACCAGTTCGGGACCGTTGAGGAAAGTTTCCACGAAATAAGCCTGTGCCCGGTTGGCACGGCTGCGGGCGGCATAATCGCGCTTCAGGGCAGGCAGTAGACCTGCATATTCACGGGCGGCGGCAGTGTCACGCTCCATCCAGCAGGCCAGTTCCTGCTCCATGCCGCGCTTGCGGTCGAGCACGTGCAGACGGCGGACGGCCTGCTTCACGCCGATGCTGTTCTTCCAGTAGTTGGAGCTCTCATCGTACTTGGAGGCATACTTGATGCGGATGTTGTCGTCCCGCTCCATTGCCCGTTTCCAGATGGCCTGCTTGATGCCGCGCACGTCAATCTGTGCCTGGGTGGAGCCGTGCAGCATTTCCTCGATGCCGTAGGAAGAGAGGTAACGCTCCGTCGTGCCCGGATAGCCCAGCGTCATGCAGAAAGAGCCTTCACGGTAGCCGTCGAGCGAGATGGGAGCCACATAATCGGGGTGGTAGGGCACGTTGTCGGGCGAGTAAGGGGCGGGGCGGTTGTCGCGTCCGGCATAGATGCGGAACACGCAGAAGTCACCCGTGTGGCGGGGCCATTCCCAGTTGTCGCGTTCCCAGCCGAACTTGCCTACCGACGAGGGCGGGGCGAACACCAGGCGGACATCGGGAAAGTCGCGGTAGACCGAAAGCCAATATTCGTTGCCGCTGTAATAGGCATCGACCGTGCCTACCAGTGTGGTGTCCTGTTGCGAAACTTCCGTGCCGATGACCCAGGACACGGAGTCGATGGCGGCAGCCCGTTCGGTTTCGCTCATGCCGGGACGGACGGCACCCAGCACGCGGCGGGTGACATCTTCGGTGCGCACCAGGAAGCGGACGAAGAGGTCGGGATTGGGCAGTTCGTCGGCGCGGGTGGAAGCCACGAAACCATGCTTCAGATAGTCGTGCTCCACCGTGGAATGCTGCTGCACACTGGAGAAACCGCAGTGATGGTTGGTCATCACCAGTCCGTCTTCCGACACCACCACACCGGAGCAGAAGCCGCCGAAGCTGACGACAGCATCCGTCAGCGAAGGCTTGCGGGGATTGTAGAGTTGGTCTACGGGCAGTTGCAGTCCCAGTTCTTTCAGGGTGCGACAGGCTTCTTTGCCGAGGTTGCCCGGCATCCACATGCCCTCGTCGGCCAGGACGGGGATGCAGGACAACAGGAGGAGGATGGTGAGCAGGTTTTTCATTTCTTTCGTCTGATGAATTGATTAAGCGGCAGGTCCTTACGGACGGTGTAGGCAGCGAAGAGGAGGAGCAGCAGGGTGCGGTAGGCCAACCGGAGGAACAGATTGTCCGGCACCACCAGCATCCCGGCAACGTAAAGCGCGGCAGCCAGCAAGACGTAGGCACCGATGGAACGGAGGTCATAACGGATGGGATACTTCCGCTGGCCCACGAAGTAAGACAAGAGCATCGACACCCCGTAACCCGCAAATCCCGCCCAGGCGCAAGCCATATAGCCGAAGCGGGGAATGAGCAGCACGTTGAGCGTCACCAGCACCGCGCATCCGATGAGCGAGAAGCAGGCTCCCCACCGTGTTTCGTCAATCAGCTTGTACCAGAAAGAAAGGTTGAAGTAGACCCCCATGAACATTTCGGCCACCATCACGACGGGCACTACCCGCAGGCCGGGCCAGTAGTCGCGTCCGATGAGGTAACGCAGGATGTCGAGGTAGAACATCACCGCCAGGAAAGCCAGCAAGGTGAAGATGATGAAGAACTTCATGGCCTTGGCATACATCTCCTTGCTGTCCTTGTCGCGGCTCTTGCCGAACACGAAAGGCTCGTAGGCGAAGCGGAACGACTGGGTCAGCATGGCCATGATCATCGCTATCTTGCTGGCTGCACCGTAGATGCCAAGCTGCACGATGCCCTCCTCCTTGTCGGGGTAGACAAAGGGGAAGATGATCTTGTCCGCCACCTGGTTGAGGATGCCCGCAAGCCCCAGCACCAGCAGGGGAAAGCAATAGGCCGACATGCGGCGCAGCAGGGCGAAGTCCGGCGTGTGAGAAAAACCGCGCAGTTCGGGCAGCAGGCAGAGCATGACCACCGACGTGCACACCAGATTGAAGAAGAAAGCATAGAACACGTCGTCTCCCTTCAGCAGCACGTAGTACACCAGGTTGAGCGCAATGTTGAGCACGATGAAGAGCAGCTTGAGCGCGGCGAAACGCAACGGCTGCTTGCGGTAGCGCAGGTAGGCGAAAGGGATGCACTGGAAGGCATCCATAGCCACCACCACCATCATCATCCCCACATACCACGGGTGGTCGGCATAGCCAAGCAGCCCGGCGATGGGGTGCAGCAACAACAGCCCCGCCGCAAGGAAGACGAGCGACACGCTTCCCACGGCAAACAGGCAGGTGGAGTAGACGCGCATCGGGTCTTCACCCTCCTTGTTGGCAAAGCGGAAAAAGCCCGTCTCCATGCCAAACGTCAGCAGCACCAGCACCAGTGCCACCCAGGCGTAGATGTTCGTCACCACACCGTAGCCGCCCGACTGCACGGACAGGGCCGTGGTGTAGAGCGGCACCAACAGATAATTCAAGAAGCGGCCCACGATGCTGCTCACGCCATAGATGGCCGTTTCCTTTGCCAATGATTTCAGATTTGCCATACCTGATATGTACACACTTAAAAATGCACGCAGCAATGCTTGTGGGAGACAAAACAGCATCCCGCTATCGGCCCACAAACAGTGCACGGGTTTGCAATATTCGGGATTTTTTCCAATATGTGCAAGGTGTATGCGTAAAAACTTACAGAACCTGGCCTTCTTGTCAACGAAAACAGATTGGCAAGAGGAACCTTCAAAATATCGCAACTTGAAGAAACAGGGGCGATTGTTTATAGAAAAGTAAAAAAGAGGGTGCATCTTCAGTTCGACACACCCCATGCCATAAAAGGCGGTAAAACGAGAAAGTGGGAACTTTTGCTGTCCCCACTTTCATTGATTTCATGTCTTTTTTTCAGCGATTTACATCCAGTGCATAGCTTAATACTCCTCCTCGTCAAAGAA
>CAYPUJ010000146.1:0-4678 GCA_964413805.1 uncultured Bacteroides sp.
AACAAGGATAGCACAGGCAACGAAAGGCTATGGCAGTCGGCCTCATCCCATGCTTCTGTGCATGATTCCGATGCGTTTATCATGCCGGTCAGGTGCAGGTTGCGGTAAGTCACCGCGCATGTATCCTATGAAAAGGGTATGTGGAAAGCGTTATCCCTGTGGAAGCTCCTCGCACAGTGCCATCTCCGCCCCCCGGAACACGACCTTCAGCAGGTGCAGCCGCGTGCCGGCACACAGGCGTGTCACCACCTTGTCCGCGCTGTACTTCTCCAGCTGCCCGTCCGCCTCACGGCTCTTTGCACCCACCTCCACATCCGTGGCCGTGGGGGTGACATATTTCAGTTCCATGATGTAGCTGTGGGCCACTTCGGGATAGCGCACCTTGTCGGGAAGCAGCAGGAAGTCGCCGTAGCCGTAGTTCAGTTCTGTCTCAGGTTCAACCAGGTAGAGCGAGTTCAGGGCCAGGTAGGCCTTGAAGAAACCCTGGAGGTTGTGCTCACCGCGGATGCTGTCGCGGACGGAAGAGTTTTCCCGGTAGGCAGCAGCTATGCGCCGCACCAGCGGCTCCCATTCACCCGAAAACGCCATCGCGTCCATCTCGTCCTGCAGGGAGCTCAGGTCCATCGCGACACTCCGCCTGTAACAGTCGCGCATGAACGACCAGTACTGCTCTTTCACGCAATTGTTCGGAATGACCATCTCTATCCGCCTGCCAACCGTCCTGTGCATCGTCAGAAGGCCGTAGTAATAAAGCAGGCTGCGGAAGTTGTTGTCATCCGTCACGTATTCGGCGGGAAACGAGGTTTTCAGATCCATCAGTACGGAACCCGTGGACGCTATCTCCTCAATGACGCCCATGCGGTTCTCACGCTGGTTGCCGCGGTCGATGTCGGCCAGCATCTTCAGTTTCCTGTAGTCCGTGCGGATGTTCTTGTCAACCATTTCGTCCGGTGCGCATCCGTAAAGGACCTGGTTGCGCAGGTAATAGAGCACCATGTCGCAATTGTAGATGCGGTCATCATTCAAGCACTGCTTGGCAAAACAGTAGTTGTTGTACCAGGGACGCATCTCCTCCAGCATCGCTTCGATGTCGGCATCCTGCCGCAACCTGCCGTTGTCCTGGAAATACCGGAACATGGTGCGCACATCACTTTCAGAGAAACCCAGCATGTCGTTGAAACGCGGGTCCTGGGAGATGTTCCAGTCGATGTTGTAGCCGCTGGACAGGTCGTCCAGGGTCACGGGGGACACACCGATGAGGAACACGCGGCTGAACATCGCCTTGAACAGTTTGAAATATTCGCGGTAGAAACCGCTGGCGTGGGTCAGGTTGCGGAACACGTCCTTTCCGCCCTCGCTGAGGATGACATTGGTGAAGTTGTCGTATTCGTCTATGATGAGGTACAGCGGGTAGCCTTTGCGGTGCGCCTCCTCGTTGACCAGTTTCATCTTGTTCGCCGCGTCCGCCGTGGAAAGCACCTTATGGCAGAATGCCTCGTCATAGTAAGTGCCGTAGCGTCTGATAAAGCTGTCCATCACCGTGCCGCAATAAAAGTCGAAGCTGGCTTCCAGCCCGTCACGTCCCGTGCCCACAAGCGAGAAGTCAAAATATATCACCTGATAAGCATTCTTCTGCGGCGTGGGATGCTGCCCGATCCACAGTCCCCCGAACAGCGTGTCGAAACGGTCGGCCTGCGCGATGTCATAGTAAGCCCGCATCATGCTGACGAACACGCTCTTGCCGAACCGCCGGGGACGGATGAGGAACAGATAATCACCCGTATCTTCTAACAGGGGGAGATACATCGTCTTGTCCACATAATAGCGGTTCTTTTCGCGTACTTCCTCAAACCGTGCCACTCCGTAGGGTATGCCTTTTACTGCTTCCATAGTTTTATTGCCATTGTTGCTTTGTCTGGCAAAGTTAGATATAAATCATGTTTTATATGCCCGTAAGGCAAGGAAAATATGAAGGGATGCGGGGATTAAACGTTATCCCTGTGGAAGCTCCTCGCACAGTGCCATCTCCGCCCCCCGGAACACGACCTTCAGCAGGTGCAGCCGCGTGCCGGCACACAGGCGTGTCACCACCTTGTCCGCGCTGTACTTCTCCAGCTGCCCGTCCGCCTCACGGCTCTTTGCACCCACCTCCACATCCGTGGCCGTGGGGGTGACATATTTCAGTTCCATGATGTAGCTGTGGGCCACTTCGGGATAGCGCACCTTGTCGGGAAGCAGCAGGAAGTCGCCGTAGCCGTAGTTCAGTTCTGTCTCAGGTTCAACCAGGTAGAGCGAGTTCAGGGCCAGGTAGGCCTTGAAGAAACCCTGGAGGTTGTGCTCACCGCGGATGCTGTCGCGGACGGAAGAGTTTTCCCGGTAGGCAGCAGCTATGCGCCGCACCAGCGGCTCCCATTCACCCGAAAACGCCATCGCGTCCATCTCGTCCTGCAGGGAGCTCAGGTCCATCGCGACACTCCGCCTGTAACAGTCGCGCATGAACGACCAGTACTGCTCTTTCACGCAATTGTTCGGAATGACCATCTCTATCCGCCTGCCAACCGTCCTGTGCATCGTCAGAAGGCCGTAGTAATAAAGCAGGCTGCGGAAGTTGTTGTCATCCGTCACGTATTCGGCGGGAAACGAGGTTTTCAGATCCATCAGTACGGAACCCGTGGACGCTATCTCCTCAATGACGCCCATGCGGTTCTCACGCTGGTTGCCGCGGTCGATGTCGGCCAGCATCTTCAGTTTCCTGTAGTCCGTGCGGATGTTCTTGTCAACCATTTCGTCCGGTGCGCATCCGTAAAGGACCTGGTTGCGCAGGTAATAGAGCACCATGTCGCAATTGTAGATGCGGTCATCATTCAAGCACTGCTTGGCAAAACAGTAGTTGTTGTACCAGGGACGCATCTCCTCCAGCATCGCTTCGATGTCGGCATCCTGCCGCAACCTGCCGTTGTCCTGGAAATACCGGAACATGGTGCGCACATCACTTTCAGAGAAACCCAGCATGTCGTTGAAACGCGGGTCCTGGGAGATGTTCCAGTCGATGTTGTAGCCGCTGGACAGGTCGTCCAGGGTCACGGGGGACACACCGATGAGGAACACGCGGCTGAACATCGCCTTGAACAGTTTGAAATATTCGCGGTAGAAACCGCTGGCGTGGGTCAGGTTGCGGAACACGTCCTTTCCGCCCTCGCTGAGGATGACATTGGTGAAGTTGTCGTATTCGTCTATGATGAGGTACAGCGGGTAGCCTTTGCGGTGCGCCTCCTCGTTGACCAGTTTCATCTTGTTCGCCGCGTCCGCCGTGGAAAGCACCTTATGGCAGAATGCCTCGTCATAGTAAGTGCCGTAGCGTCTGATAAAGCTGTCCATCACCGTGCCGCAATAAAAGTCGAAGCTGGCTTCCAGCCCGTCACGTCCCGTGCCCACAAGCGAGAAGTCAAAATATATCACCTGATAAGCATTCTTCTGCGGCGTGGGATGCTGCCCGATCCACAGTCCCCCGAACAGCGTGTCGAAACGGTCGGCCTGCGCGATGTCATAGTAAGCCCGCATCATGCTGACGAACACGCTCTTGCCGAACCGCCGGGGACGGATGAGGAACAGATAATCACCCGTATCTTCTAACAGGGGGAGATACATCGTCTTGTCCACATAATAGCGGTTCTTTTCGCGTACTTCCTCAAACCGTGCCACTCCGTAGGGTATGCCTTTTACTGCTTCCATAGTTTTATTGCCATTGTTGCTTTGTCTGGCAAAGTTAGATATAAATCATGATTTTATATGCCTGTTGGATAAGAAAAAACAAGGTTGTAGCTTCGGACGCTTACGGATACTTCAGATAAACTTTATAAGGATTCTTTTAAATATGATTTCACTTTTACCGAGCATATAGAACGGGAAAGATAAGACATGAATGAAAATGGAAGTTACTGTCATGCCGTTGTCTTTCATTATCTGAATGCATTGCCTGGCAACCGGAATGTTACATTTTGCGATAAAACCAATAAGGGACGAAGACCCCGTTCATCAAATCTATTAATGTGATGTTTTTTAAAAAACTGATTGGCTTCAACAAACACAGCAGTCCGTGTGAGCAATCTATCCAATGAAATACGTTTGGAAACACTTCCGACCCTGTCTGTCACACAATAAATGGCCCGTTTATCCACATGCACGTTCTTGCTATAAAATCCCACTAAATAAGAGTAACGTGTATCATTGTGAATAATAGTTTCGCTAAAACGGATATTGTTTCCTTCTATTAATTCACGCTTAACCATCTTGCACCAAGGCTCGCCAAATGCATACTTCAATTCAAATATCGACCTGGCAAGATTCCTATCGGCTTTTCTTATCATCTCATTCAAATGCAAACAACGGTATGTCGTGGTATAAACATCTGTATCTACAGAATTGGCATTGAAAAACACGGTATCATAAGTACTTTCTGCATAATCATCAAACACTTGCCCGATGCAATAATTAAAGAAATCATCCGCATCAGCAAAAAGAACATAGGTACCCTTAGCATGTTCCAGTCCCACGTTTCGAGCCTTGCTTGCCCCATGTCCTTCCGGCAGGTAAATGAACTGCACCCGCGGATAGTCTTGCTCTACTTTCTGCAATTCAGGCAAATAAGCCACGTCACTCTTATCATCCACCACTATCG
>CAYPUJ010000147.1:0-4551 GCA_964413805.1 uncultured Bacteroides sp.
GGACATACGTATGTGTCAACAGGCATGGGAGTAAGTGCCATTTTCCGTATAGCACCCACTGCAAATACAACATCAAGGAAACGTTATCAGGAAGCGGGTCAGCCCGTCCTCGCCGGTGCGCAGAGAGAAGGTGCATCTGTGCCTGATGAGTACTTCGCGGATAAAGACCAGCCCGATTCCCTGGCCGTTGGGCTTGGTCGAGAAGAAAGGCGTGAACAGCTTCGCTTCGTTTTCTTTGCTGATGCCGGGACCGTTGTCCGTTACCTCTATGCCGGAGGGGGCAATGGTTCTTATGGTAATCTCACCCTCCGTGCCGATGCTTTCAACGGCGTTCTTTATGATGTTCACCAGCACCTGCTCAAACAGGGAAGTGTCCACCTTTACCTTGCCCACACCGGAAGCACACTCCAGGCGCAGTCCGATGTTGCGGTCGGTACACATGCTTTCCATGAAACGCTTGCAGGTGACGGCCAGCCCGTTTAAAGACACGGGGTGTAACATCGGTTCCGGAATCTTCACCACGTCTGCAAAGCGGGTTATGAAACGGCTCATCGAGAAACAACGCTCCATGCAGACCCGCATCACGTCGCGAATGTCATCCATCCCGTCCTCCCCGGCCAAAGCCTGATCGAGCGTGTCGAGGGTGGAAGTGATGCCTGCTGTCGTATTGTTCACTTCGTGGGCTATCATGCGGATGACCTTCCCGTAGGCCCTCTTTTCGGCACGCATCACTTCTTCCGTCATGCGTTCTATCAGATAGAAGGGATGCTTGTGTCCACGGTCGATGAAATACGAGTAAGTGCATTTGTAGACATTGGCATCGCTGAGCCGCACCACCTTGGTTTCATCGTAGGAGATGCTGCACAGTTCCGGCACCAGCGGGGCATTGACATCAGACAGCCGCTTGCCTGATACATCGTCCGGCTTCACGTTCAGCACCTTGGCCGCCATCGGATTGAGTTGCGACACCCGCCCGTCCAGCGACAGTATGACAACCCCCATCGGCGACGCTTGAATCAGCAAGTCCAGGAAACGGTTCTGCTCACGCAAATGCAGGCGTTCGTTCTTCAGCTGTTCCATCATGCGGTTGAAGATGTTCACGATGCGGTCTGCCTCGTATTGCCCCACCGGACTGAGACGGCTGCTGAAGTCCTGTTCACGCAGAAGTTCCATGCCGTTGCCAATGGTATGCATCGGCTTCACTATCCGGCGATAAAAAAGATTCAAATAGAACAGGATGAAGACTATGATTCCCTCCAGAACGAGCCAGTGCGTGCGCCCCACGCCCCTGACCCACAGGAACAGCAGGCAACCCAACACGACCAGGCACACAACCAACATGAAAAAGAAGATCTTGATGCGCACGGGAACGGGTCTTATTCATAATTAATATTGTACTTCTCCAACCGGCGGTAAAGGGCCGCACGACTGATGCCCAGCGAAAGAGCCACCTGGCTAAGGTTTCTGTTGTGCAACTCCAACGCTTGCAGAATGGTCTGCCGCTCTATTTCATCCAAAGTCATTCCGGCAAAAGAAGGATGAACCGACTTGACCGGATCGTCGTGGTGCATGTACTGGGCCTCGAAGTCCGAAGCATCCAGCACGGCTTTGCCGGAAACCAGTATGGTACGTTCCACCAGGTTCTTCAGTTCGCGGATATTCCCCGGATAAGGCAAACGGGAAAGAAACTCCAGGGCATCGGACGAAAACTCAGTATGCGGCAAGTGGTTTGTTTCGGCCTGACGGTCGGCAAAGTGGCGCACCAGCAACGGAATGTCTTCCCTGCGTTCACGCAAGGCAGGCAGACGCACGGTGATGAGATTGATGCGATAATAAAGGTCCTCACGGAAGGTGCGCTCCGCCACCATCTTGCGCAAGTCGGCATTGGTGGCAGAGACCACACGCACGTCCACCTTGCGCGGACGGCTGTCGCCCAGCACCTCGAAGGTCTGGTCCTGCAACACCCGCAACAGCTTCACCTGACAGGAAACGTCCAGGTCGCCTATCTCGTCCAGAAAGATGGTGCCATTGTTGGCCAGTTCAAAACGTCCAATGCGATCGGCTGTGGCATCGGTAAAAGCTCCTTTCTTATGACCGAACATTTCGCTTTCAAACAGGCTTTGGGAAATGCCTCCCAGGTTGACCTTCACAAAAGGCTGTTGAGCACGCCGGCTGTTAATATGGATGGCTTCGGCTATCAGTTCCTTCCCGGTGCCGCTCTCGCCCGTAATCAACACCGGTGCATTCGTTCCGGCAATGCGTGCCACCGTGTGCAGCACATCCATCAACCCCTGTGATTTCCCCACAATGTGACTCCTGTCCAGCCCTTCCTCCTGCCCATCGGCCACTTTCGGGGGCGCGGTCAACCGGAGAGCCGTCTCGATGCGCTGCAACAAAGCGGCATTGTTCCACGGTTTCGTAACGAAGTCAAACGCGCCCGCCTGCATCCCCTGCACAGCCAGCCGGATGCTTCCCCACGCGGTCATCAGAATGACGGGAACCTCCGGACGGAACACTTTCACCTGCCGGAGCAAGGTCAGTCCTTCTTCACCGCTGGTGGAGAGTGTAAAGTTCATGTCCATCAGAATCAGGTCGGGAGCTTCGGTCCGTACCAGGTCAACGGCCTCTTTCGGGCTTGCAACAGTCTTCACGGCATAACCTGCCCGCTTCAACATAAACTGAAGCGAAGAGCGCACGGCACTATCATCGTCTATCACTACTATCATACCTATATTAATCTATCTGTGTCTACTATATGAACAAAAGTATGCATTCCACACGGAAAAGCCAACAAAAAACGGGTGAAATCCACCGGACTCACCTATCCCTCACAACGGCATCAAAATCCACCTCCAGTTCGGTATCGCGTTCAAAGTCCCACAACGTCAGGTTACGAATCTGATAATAATAATACCAATAATAATACAGTTGCTGGATGTGTGTCTGACGGGCTTCGTCCTTGGCTGTCTGTGCGTCATTCAGGTCGAGCGTACTGATTCTGCCAATCATGAAAGTCTCTACATTGGTTTTATAACGGCGTTCGGCGATGTCATCGGCTTCCTTGGCAATGGCCAGTTGTTCCGCCTGGTTATTGAAATTCTCTACCAGTATGAAGATGTCCTGATTGAAATCCATCTGCTCCTGACGGATGCGCGACAGTTCTACTTCACGGTTGCTTTTGGCCACGCGCACCTGTCCGCGCCGTTTTCCCCAGTCCAGAATGGGGATGGTGAAACCTATCTCCACCAGCTGGTTATCAGCCAGATTCCGGTAAGCGGCAGAGAAGTTGCGGGCCTGTCCTCCATAACCTATGCTGGCATAAAGATTGATGCTGCGCAGGTTGCCACGTGCGGTTGCCACCTCATAGTCGGCTTCCAACTGACGGCGACGTATGTTTTGCGCAAACGAGTTTCGCTCCAAGGCTTTATCCAGCACCCGCCGGTAGTCAATGTCCACATCGGGCACCACATCGGGCACCACAGGATTCAATATCTCCTGTTCCGATACGCCCAGGAAAGAACGAAGCTGGAACATATAGGAATTGAAATTGCTCTCGGCTGTCGTGACATTGGCCTTGCATTGCAAGGCATTCAGCTTCAGTTGAAGCAACTCGTTTTCTGAAATCTGCCCCATTTTACGCTTCACAATGGCGGCTTCGTAGAGACGGTCGGCATTTTCTTTGTTCTGACGGGCCGTGGCCAGGTTCTCTTTTCCCAGAAGAAGATTGAAGAAATAGGTGATGGCACTCATGGCAACCTCTTCCGTAGCAGAAATGAACGAAGCCTTGGCTTCTGCATAGCGCACCGGTTCAATGCGGCGGTCCCACTTGATGGTGTTCACACCAAAAATAGGCTGGTTCAGAGTCAGGCTGACAGGAACGCTCATAAACTGCTTGCCCCCGCCGGTGCTGAACACCTTCAGATAGTCCAACGAAGAACTGAGAGAAAGGCTGCCACCCGTGAGCCAGATGTTTTGGGTGATGGAAATTTCACTGTTCATTTCCAGCATATTGTTATTCACAACAGAATAGGTGCCGTCGGCATTCTGATAGAAACTATAATCCTTTGTATAACAGGGAACGGTTCCCGTAAACGAAACTTCCGGCAACAAATCCGCCCGGAAGGTGCGATACTCCCAATAGGATGTTTTCAGTTCATTCAGGGCAACCGCTGCATCCACCGACTGGACACGAGCCAAAGCGATGGCTTCGGTCAAGGTAATGTCCCGTTCAAAAGTCGTGGAATCGTTCTGAGCAACCAATCCCGACGATATTCCCAGACAAGCTATAAACAAAACTGTTCTTTTCATTTCTTCTTACGATATATATTCACGCATCCCAAAGTGCAAACACCGTGCCAACCGCCTGAGAAGCATCGGACACGGGGATGGTGTTCGGAATCGGACAACTTCCCTGTCCGTTTGCGGACATTCATTCAAAACAAACCGAAGGCCAAGGGAAAAAAACATACTGTGAAATGCCGCATTCTACCCTATTTATAGACACAGACGGACACAAAGGAACACAGTTTATATTTTTCCATGCAGATACAG
>CAYPUJ010000148.1:0-4514 GCA_964413805.1 uncultured Bacteroides sp.
TTGGAAGGATGAAATTGTGTGCTTTCTATTTCACGGCTGCCTCAAAGATCGGGGAAACCACAAGGAGCATAAGGTTGGCTTTAGAGATTTTGGGATGGACAGGACAGAAGCCTTAAGTGGAAGGTTTAAATAACATGAAATGTGAATATTTTGACCTAAATACTACATTGTGAGGATAATTATTTGTATCTTTGTGCCCCGAATAAAATTAATGGAGTTTTGGGACGGTTTGATAAATATAAGATAGATTTGAAAGGAATGCAAGCAGACTCCTGTGAATATGAGTTTGTCTTGGATAATTCTTTTTTTGCCGACATTGATGGCTCCGAAGTGCAACGGGGGAAGGTCAATGTTGGATTAGTCGTCAAAAAGATGTCCCATGCTTTTGAATTTAGTTTCCGGACGGAAGGTATAGTGTGGGTGCCTTGCGACAGATGTCTGGATGATATGGAGCAGCCCGTAAGTTCTGAAGATGAATTGTGGGTAAAGTTTGGACATGAGTATGCCGAGGAGGGTGATAATCTCGTTGTCATTCCGGAAGAAGAGGAAGGTATCAACGTGGCATGGTTCATGTATGAATTTGTAGTGTTGGCCATCCCGATGAAGCACGTACATGCGCCGGGCAAGTGTAACGAGGTCATGAATACTAAACTGCACCAGCATTTGAGCGTCGAAGAAAATCCGGATGAAGAAAATTCCCTTGAAATGGAAGAAAACGCAGTGTCATCGGAGTACCCGGTAGACCCGCGATGGAATGAATTAAGGAAAATATTAGATAACAATTAAATTAAAAGAAAATGGCACATCCTAAAAGAAGACAATCGAAAACAAGAACTGCAAAGAGAAGAACTCACGACAAGGCTGTTGCTCCTACATTGGCTGTTTGCCCGAATTGTGGCGAGTGGCATGTATATCACACAGTATGCGGTGCATGTGGATACTATAGAGGTAAGCTTGCAATCGTAAAGGAAGCTGCCGTATAAGGTGGTGAGTGATATTTTGGAATACCGGAGGGTCTGGAAAGGCTTGCGCGGCAAGTCTTTTTAGGCTGCCGTTATTTAGGGCACTTTATCAAATGTTTTTTAGATGGAAAAAATAAATGCAGTAATTACAGGAGTCGGCGGTTATGTTCCCGATTATGTCTTGACGAACGACGAATTATCAAGAATGGTGGATACCAACGACGAATGGATTATGACCCGCATCGGTGTGAAGGAAAGGCGCATCCTGAATGAGGAGGGCTTGGGCACATCGTACATGGCCCGTAAGGCTGCCAAGCAGTTGATGCGGCGCACAGGGGCAAATCCGGATGAAATTGATTTGGTGATTGTAGCTACGTCGACATCTGATTATCATTTCCCCTCTACATCCTCCATCCTTTGCGACAAGCTGGGGCTGAAGAATGCTTTTGCCTTTGACTTGCAGGCTGCTTGCAGCGGATTTCTTTATGCGTTGGAGACGGCAGCCAATTTCATCCGTTCGGGGAGGTATAAGAAAATAATTATTGTCGGAGCGGACAAGATGTCGTCCGTCGTCAACTATACAGACCGTTCTACCTGTCCCATTTTCGGAGATGGGGCGGCTGCTTTCATGATGGAACCTACGACCGAAGAACTCGGTGTGATGGATGCCATCTTGCGGACAGATGGCAAAGGATTACCGTTCCTGCACATGAAGGCCGGCGGTTCGGTTTGCCCTCCTTCTTACTTCACGGTGGATAATCACATGCACTACATATACCAGGAGGGACGCACGGTCTTCAAGTATGCCGTGTCGAATATGTCGGATGCTTGTGCAGCCATAGCCGAAAAGAATCATCTGGACAAGGACAGCATCGACTGGATTGTTCCGCATCAGGCAAACCTGCGCATCATTGATGCCGTGGCTCACCGGTTGGAAGTACCTCGTGAGAAGGTATTGATAAACATTGAGCATTATGGTAACACGAGTGCAGGAACGCTTCCTCTCTGTATCTGGGATTTCGAAGACAAGCTGAAGAAAGGCGACAACATCATCTTCACGGCGTTCGGAGCCGGTTTCACTTGGGGAGCTGTCTACGTGAAGTGGGGATATGACGGAAAGAAAGGCGAGTAGATGTGTGCAGATAAGTACAGACTGCCTGAAAGATAATGAAAGAAACGCATCCTATTCCGATTTGATGCGTTTTTTTGTCTCAACCTAAAAACAATGGATGGAATGCATAAAGCCGGTTTTGTTAATATCGTGGGAAACCCGAATGTGGGAAAATCTACCCTGATGAATGCTTTGTTGGGAGAGCGCATTTCGATTGCCACTTTCAAAGCGCAGACCACGCGCCATCGCATCATGGGAATTTATAATACAGACGACATGCAGATTGTGTTCTCGGACACACCGGGAGTGCTGAAGCCTGCCTATAAGCTGCAAGAGTCCATGCTGAACTTTTCCGTGTCGGCTTTGGCCGATGCGGACGTGCTGTTGTATGTGACAGACGTGGTGGAGACACCGGACAAGCACGGCGATTTTCTGGCAAAGGTGGAACAGATGGACGTGCCTGTCTTGTTGCTCATCAATAAGATTGATTTGAGCGACCAGGAGAAACTGGTAAAACTGGTGGAAGCGTGGCAGGCTGTGTTGCCGAAGGCGGAAATCATTCCCATTTCTGCCACTGCCAGGTTTAATGTGGATTACGTGCTGAAACGTGTGAAAGCACTGTTGCCCGATTCTCCTCCCTATTTCGACAAAGACCAATGGACGGACAAACCGGCCCGGTTCTTTGTCACGGAAATCATTCGCGAAAAGATTCTGTTGTACTACGACAAGGAAATCCCTTATGCGGTAGAGGTCGTGGTGGAGCAGTTCAAGGAAGAAGCCAGGCTCATCCGTATCAATGCCGTGATTTATGTGGAACGGGAATCACAGAAGGGGATCATCATCGGCAGGCAGGGCAAGGCTCTGAAAAAGGTGGCTACGGAAGCACGTCGTGACCTGGAGCGGTTCTTCGGGAAAACAATCTACCTGGAAACATTTGTAAAGGTTGATAAGGACTGGCGCAATTCAGACAAGGAACTGCGCAATTTCGGTTATCAGCAGGATTAATATTCAATACACGACTGTGACAGTCGCCAAAACAAAGAACGGACTATGGGAAATTTAGTTGCAATCGTGGGACGTCCCAATGTAGGGAAATCCACGCTGTTTAACCGCCTGACCAAGACAAGGCAGGCGATTGTGAATGAAGAAGCGGGCACCACACGTGACCGTCAGTATGGCAAGACGGAATGGTTGGGACGCGAGTTCTCGGTGGTAGACACCGGTGGATGGGTGGTCAATTCGGACGATATTTTCGAGGAAGAAATCCGTAAGCAGGTGCTCATTGCGCTGGACGAGGCCGACGTGATACTCTTTGTAGTGGACGTGGCGAACGGAGTGACTGACCTCGACATGCAGGTGGCTTCCATACTGCGGCGTTCCAGGAAACCGGTTCTGCTGATAGCCAACAAGACGGACAACTACGACCTGCAGTACAATGCCGCCGAGTTCTACAAGCTTGGTCTGGGCGATCCTTATTGCATCTCTGCTTTGAGCGGCAGCGGGACGGGCGACATGATGGACCTGATTGTAAGCAAGCTCTCGACCGGGTCCGGAGAAACCCTGGACGATGACATTCCCCGCTTTGCCGTGGTGGGGCGTCCCAACGTGGGAAAATCTTCCATCATCAACGCTTTTATGGGAGAGGAACGCAACATTGTGACCGAGATAGCCGGTACCACCCGCGATTCCATCTATACCCGTTACAACAAGTTCGGTTTTGATTTCTATCTGGTCGATACGGCCGGTATCCGCAAGAAGAACAAGGTCAGCGAAGACCTGGAGTACTACTCCGTGATCCGTTCCATCCGTTCCATCGAGAATGCCGATGTCTGCATTCTGATGCTGGACGCCACCCGTGGCATTGAGGGGCAGGACTTGAACATCTTTTCGCTGATACAGCGGAACAGCAAGGGCCTGGTCGTGGTCGTGAACAAGTGGGACCTGGTGGAGGAGAAAAGCACGATGGTGATGAAGACATTCGAAAATGCCATCCGCCAGCGTCTGGCACCGTTTGTGGATTTCCCCATCATTTTTGCTTCGGCACTCACCAAACAGCGCATCTTCAAGGTGCTGGAAGCGGCGCAGCAGGTCTACCAGAACCGTCATGTGCGCATCCCCACCGCCAGGCTGAACGAAGAAATGCTCTCGCTCGTCGAAGCCTATCCGCCTCCTTCCATCAAGGGAAAGTACATCAAAATAAAGTATGTGACGCAGTTGCCCAATACGCGCATCCCCTCTTTCGTGTTCTTTGCCAACCTGCCCCAGTACGTGAAGGAACCCTATCGCCGTTTCCTGGAGAACAAGTTGCGCGAGAAGTGGAACCTGACCGGCACGCCCATCAATGTCTTCATCCGTCAGAAATAGGAACCGGAAGAAAACGGCTGCCTGTAGGGGACTAAGAGCCTGATACACAAGGCCGGATAAAGGTAGCTACCTCGGCC
>CAYPUJ010000149.1:0-4507 GCA_964413805.1 uncultured Bacteroides sp.
CCGTTGATGGTTATCATGTTGTTGTGCATCCAGTAGCGCACCATGTCGTCGCCCTGCGAAGCCACCGCCTGGGCTATCTCGCACTCGTGGTGGGGAAAGACGAGATCCATGCCGCCCCCGTGGATGTCGAAGTGTGCGCCCAGGTACTTGCGTCCCATCGCCGTGCATTCGCAGTGCCAGCCGGGGAAGCCGTCGCTCCAGGGAGAGGGCCAGCGCATGATGTGTTCGGGCTGGGCTTTCTTCCACAGGGCGAAGTCGGCCGGGTTGCGCTTCTCCTCCTGCCCATCCAGCTGGCGGGTGGTGTTGAGCACCTCGTCGAGGTTGCGTCCGGAGAGTTTCCCGTAGTGGTGGTCGCGGTCATACTTGGCCACGTCGAAGTAGACGGAACCTTCGCTCACGTAGGCATAGCCGTTGTCGAGGATGCGCTTCACTAGCTCTTCCTGCTCGATGATGTGGCCCGATGCCTGCGGCTCGATGCTGGGCGGTAGGACGTTCAGTGCCTGCATGGCGCGGTGGTAGCGGTTGGTGTAGTATTGCGCCACTTCCATCGGTTCCAGCTGTTCCAGGCGGGCTTTCTTGGCTATTTTGTCCTCGCCCTGGTCGGCATCGTGCTCCAGGTGCCCCACGTCGGTGATGTTGCGCACGTAGCGCACCTTGTAGCCCAGGTGGCGCAGGTAGCGGAACAGCAGGTCGAAGGTGATGGCAGGACGTGCGTGCCCCAGGTGCGGGTCGCCGTAGACGGTGGGGCCGCATACGTACATGCCCACGTGGGGCGCGTGCAGGGGCACGAACAGTTCTTTCTTTCTCGTAAGGGTGTTGTAGATGGTCAGCCGGTGTTCCATGATGCCGGTGCTTGTCTGTTCTTTCATAATGGATTCCTTCTTGTTTTTCGCTTCGTGCGGGTTTGGTTGGGCAAAGGTATAACAAATCCCGACAAAACACGGCCTTTGCCTGTGGAAATCTTTGCATTGGCGCACGCCCCTTCCCTGCTTTGCGCGGGATGAATGAAAGAGCCGTGTTGCCCGGACCGGTAAATTGTCGAAAAAAAAGCACGGGCTTGCTTGGCTTTCCGGAGGGAACTCCGTACATTTGATTCATCTTTTTCCGAAAGGACTTACAAGCATGACTATGAAACCACAAGTAAAAAAAGCGCTTCGCATCACGGGCATTACCGTGGCTGCACTGGTTGCAGTCGTTGCGGCGGTCATCGCCGTCACATTCAATTTTGTGTTTACACCGGAAAAGCTCACCCCCGTCGTGGTGAACATCGCCAACCGGGAGATGAACGCCAAGCTGGACATGGGCAGCGTGGAACTGACGTTCTTCTCCACCTTTCCGCACTTCGGCCTGAAGCTGACAGACGGCTCGCTGGTCTCCAAAGCCCTGCGCGACACGCTGTGGGAGCGCACCGACACGCTGCTGACCTTCAAGAAGGTGGTGCTGGTGGTGAACCCGATCGAATACCTGCAGGAACAGAAAATCAGCATCAACCGCCTGGTGCTGGACGGCCCGCGCATCTATGCCTACAAGGCGGACGACGGGCGTGCCAACTGGGACATCGTGACGACCGACACCACGGCAGTTGACACCACGGCCACCGTGGCAGACACCGCCCGCATCGCGAGCGAAATCAACATCCGCCGCGTGGTGCTCCGCAAGGCCAGCCTGACCTACGACGACCGGGAGACGAGCGTCTTTGCCAACCTGTGGGACGTGAACCTCGACCTGAGGGCGCACCTGAGCCGCGACCTCTCGCTCCTTTCGCTGGACTGGCGCAACAAGAACGTCCTCTACTGGCAGGACGGCGAGCTGGTGGTGAACCGCATCTCCACCCGGCTGCGCACGGAAATGGCCTTGGACCGCAAGGCGCACACCCTGACCCTGCGCGACGCGAGCATCGACGTGAACGGCGTGGAACTGGACGTGCAGGGCACCCTGCGCCGCGACACGGCTGCCCGTGCCATCGGCGTGGACCTGACCTACGGGCTGCACGCCCCCTCGCTGGAAACCGTGCTCCACATGATTCCGGAAAGCGTGCTGAAGAAGGAAGACGTGAAGGCTGGCGGCGAAGTGAAGGTGAACGGCACGCTGAAGGGACTGTACGGGAAGCGCAGGCTTCCGCTCGCCACCCTCTCCGTGGAAATCAGCAACGCTTCGGCGCAGTATGCGGGACTGCCCTACGGCATCGACGAGTTTACGGCTGACTTCTTCGGGCAGGTGGACCTGTCGAGGCGGGAGCCTTCGTATGCCGACCTGAAGATACTGCACTTCAAGGGGGCGCATACCGACATCCTGGCCGATGCCAGGGTGACCGACCTCCTCACCGACCCCGATATCACCTTCCACACCACGTCCACCATCAACCTCACCACGCTCTCGCAGGCCTTCCCCTTGCAGGAGGGCGTGAGCATGGGCGGAAACCTCGATGCCGACCTCAAGGTGCGCTGCCGCCTCTCTTCGCTGAAGAAGAAAGACATCGGCCACATCAAGGCGGGCGGGAAGCTCAACATGCAGGGACTCTTCCTGCGCGACACGAACAAGGACTTCGAATTCACCGCCGATGCCTCCTTCGGCTTCGTAGGCGACGAGGTGCTGGGTGCCCGTGTGTCGGTGGACGACATGCGGCTGCAATCGCCCCGTCTGCAGGCCAGCCTGGAGAAGCTGACCGCCACCGTGGGCACCACCAATCCGCAAGACACCACCCGCATCGCCCACATGAAGTGCAACCTCAGCCTGAGCCGCCTGAAGGCCGCGCTTCCCGAGGACTCCATCAACGCTTTTTGCGGCAAGAGCACGGCCACCATCGAACTGCAGCCCAGCGAGCGCAACAAGGAACGTCCCCGGGTGGACCTCACCCTCAAAGCCGATACCCTGTTCGGCAACATGGGCGACTCCCTGCGGGCGTTCTGCGGGCGGGCATCGTCCGACGTCACCCTGCAGCCCGGCGAGCGCAACACCGACAAGCCGCAGGTAAGGCTGAAGCTGGAAGCCGACACCCTGTTCTGCCTTATGGGCAGTATGCGCATGGGCATGGACAAGGCGGGCATTGCCGTCACCGCCGACAAACTGCGCGATTCGCTGTGGATTCCGAAGGGCATCGTGGGCTTCAACCGCCTGTCGGTGCGCACGCCGCAATGTGCCCTGCCCATCCGGGTGATGAAGACCTCCCTCACGGTGGGCAACCGCGCCATCACCCTGCGCAACGCCACCGTGCGCATCGGGCGTTCCGACCTGACGGCCAGCGGCTCGGTGCACGACCTCTACGGTGCCATGCGCCACAACAAGCTGCTGCGTGCCAACCTGGAACTGACCTCGAACAACCTGAACTGCAACCAGCTGATCCGTTCGCTCTCGTTCCCCACGGACACCCTGGCTGCCGAGACCGATACCACGGCTACCGACTTGCGCCTGTTTGTCGTGCCCAGGAACATCGATTTCGAGCTGACCACCAACCTGCGCCGTGTGCGCTACGAGAAGATGGTGTTTGAAAACGTGCGGGGTGCCGTGGACGTGCGCAACCAAGCCATCCACCTGAAGGAACTCAGCATGAACGGCCTGGGCGCGACCATGAACACTACCCTGCTCTACCGTGCCGAACAGCCGGAGCGGGGCTATGCCGGGTTTGACTTCCAACTGCACAACATCAACGTCGGAAACCTGGTGGATCTCGTACCCTCGCTGGACACCATCGTGCCGATGCTGCGTTCTTTCCAGGGCGTGGTGGACTTCAACCTGACGGCCTCTTCCGCACTGGACTCCTGCTTCAACATCAAGATTCCCTCGCTCCGTTCTGCCATCCACGTGGAAGGCGACAGCCTGGTGCTGATGGACGGCGAAACCTTTGCCGAAATCTCCAAGAAGTTCTTCTTCAAGAACAAGGAGCGCAACCTGATAGACAGCATTGCCGTCAACATCAGCGTGGAGGACGGGAATGTCACGGTCTATCCGTTCGTTGTCCAGATGGACCGCTACCGGGCAGCCGTGGGCGGCACGCAGGATCTGGACATGAACTTCGACTATCACATCTCCATCCTCAAGTCGCCCATCCCCATCAAATTCGGCCTGAACATCCGGGGCAACCTGGACGACATGAAGTTCGGATTGGGCAAGGCAAAGTACACGGATGCCGTCACCCCCGTGGAAATCCACAAGGTGGACAGCACCATAGTCAACATGGGACAGCAGATTGTGAATGACTTCAGGCAGGTGATGCTGAGGAGGTAGGGGAGGCGGGCGGCCGGGGGAGCCTCCGGCGGCCTTCAACGCCGGAACAAGGCATAACGCACCACTGTAAGAATGTGTTTGAGGAACAGCTCCACCTTCCTGCCGAACTTCCGCTTCCGCCAACTGCCGTAGATGCGGTGCTGTGCAAATGCGTGGGGGCTGGCTGCCGACCTTCTCTTGCAGGGTGTCACGAAATGGCCGGGGTAGATGACCACATTGTCTGCAAGGTGCTGTTCCGTGTCGGCAGGGACGTAACCCCGGCGGCGTGCCACCTCAATCATTA
>CAYPUJ010000150.1:0-4482 GCA_964413805.1 uncultured Bacteroides sp.
TCCCGGTTGCGCATTCTGCATACTGTTTGCGTGTTTAAAGTAAAGGCTGAATGAAAGAGTCGTGATAACCGAATGGTTACAAATCGCGCAAAGTTTTTGATCAAAAAGATACCGATTTTTAGGTATTGCCTCGCCTCCATTTTCAGCCTAACTTTGCAGCCGAATCAGAGAGATATCAATTAGAGGATTCTGTTACCGAAATCGCATATTAATTATATAAAAACCAAACAAAATGACAGATAGAATTATGAATTCGAGACTCTTTTTCGGCATGGCAACCATGGCTATGGCACTGTGTTTTACAGCTTGCAGCGACGATGATGAACCCGGCGGAAACGGTGACAACGGCAGCGGCGAAGTGGAAGCCACATCGATAACCGGCAGCTTTAGCAATGGCGACTATACGGCCTACGACAGCTGGACTTACATCAACTTGGAGACGGGAGAGACCGAAACGCAGGAAGATGCCACGGAGTGGGTTTACACCGACGAAAGCATACGTGATGCTTATACTCCTGAAAATCTTTCTATTGAATGGCACATCGCCATACATCGCTATGAAATCAAGACCAATGGTGGCAGTGCATACGATACGGAGGCAACCGACATGAATGCGATAACAACCTGTCCCACCGGAGTGACTTTTACAGCAGACACTTACGTGGCTTACGGTACAAATGACGACTTGGAAGTCATTACCGACATGACCAATATGATGTCGGGGAGCGTGGGGTATGCGTCCAACCCGCAGCTGAACATCGTATTGTGCGGATGGGTAGAGAAGACGGCAACCGGTTCGATGCCTCCCACTCTCTATACCCCCACGGGACACATTTACGTGGTGACCTTTGAAGACGGGAGTTGGGCCAAACTGTTGTTCTCTTACGCAGGAAATACAACTTCCGGCTCATCGGGATATATCACTTGGAGCTATGAATACTATCCCGCAGAATAATGAAAAGTTTATTTAATAAGGTATTGTTCTTCCTGCTGGCAGCAACAATGTATGCTTCTTCCTATGCAGAGAACAATGATTCGGCAGGTGATGCCGACAAACGCTACCCCTACATCATAGAAGGAGTGGTGGTGGATAATGCGGGCGAACCGCTGCCGGGAGCGGTGGTTCGCATCCTGGGGACAACTTTCGGGGCAGGCACCAATACACAGGGTGAGTTCAGCTTTCGCATGAGCGATAACAAAGAGTACACGTTGCAGGTGTCGTTCGTAGGTTTCACTCCGGTAGAAAAGACAGTCGTTCCTGCCCGCAAGGGAGAGCGTGTGGTGAAAATCACGATGAAAGAAGCTTCCAACTCGCTCGACGAGGTGGTGGTGACAGGACAATTTATTGAAAAGCCACTCAAGGATGTTCCCGTGCTGACACGGGTGGTGTCGCAAAAGGAAATCCAGGCTCTCAACCCGCAAAGCTTTGAGCAGTTGTTGCAATACGAACTGCCGGGTGTCCAGATAGGTTATAACAGCATGAGCCAATTGCCGGAAATAACCTACATGGGTATGGACGGTGAATACATCTTGTTCCTCATCGACGGAGAACGAGTGAGCGGCGAAGGAGCCGACCACAACGTAGACTTCACGCGCTTCAACGTAGATGACATCGAACGCATTGAGGTAATCAAGGGATCGCAGTCTACCATCTACGGGTCAAGTGCATTGGGCGGCGTGGTCAATGTCATCACAAAGAGTGCTTCCAAACCGTTTACGGGCAACCTCAACGCCCGCTATGCAGGCAGTAACGGGCAGAAGTACACGGGATCGGCAGGTTTCAAGAAGGATCGGCTGACCTCATACACCAGTCTGACCTACCGCACACGTGACACTTATTCCATCAGCGATGAAGAAGACGAGGACGGTACCGTCAGTACCACCACGGTGTACGGGTACAGCATCTGGGACGTCATGCAGAAACTGGGTTACACATGCAGCGAACGGCTGAGTGTTGACCTGAAAGGTACCTACTATCATAACAAGCGCGATATACGCACCGGTTACCTCTATCAGGATTTCTACAGCGACTATGCCATAAACGCGAAGGTGAAGTACCTGATTGCCGAAAAACAGCAGCTTGTCATGTCTTATACGTTCGATAACTATAAGAAAGATAAAGATTACTACATTGCCCAAACCACGAGTACCGATTATCGTAACCGCACGCATAGCCCGCGAATAGATTATACAGGTACTTTCGGGCAGCATACGATAAGCGTGGGATCCGAGGGATATTTCGAGTACCTGAAGCATTACTTCCTGCCCGACTCTTCGTCGGTGAAAGGAAACAGTGCGGCCGTCTATGCCCAGGAAGACTGGAGAGTCACAGAGAACTTCAATGTGGTGGTGGGGGTACGCGCCGACTGGCACGAAAAATACAAATGGCATGTTACACCCAAGGTGAGCTTCCTCTATCGTCCGTGGAAACCTTTTGCCATCCGTGCAGGTTACTCGCAGGGCTTCCGGGCACCTTCGCTCAAGGAACTGTATCAAGAATATGACATGGGCGGACTGGGCATCTTTACGCTTTATGGTAATGAAAACCTGAAGCCGGAGACGAGCCATCAGCTGGCTTTGTCGATGGAATACACACAGAACGGACTGTACTTGTCGGTTTCGGGTGCACACAACCGGTTCCGGAACAAAATTACCTACCAGTATCTCAACGACGGGACGAGCGACATGCGTTACGAAAATGCCGAAAAGGCCCGTACTACCAGTGTGGAAGCCATTGCGCGGTATAACTTCAACTTCGGTTTGACGCTGACAGGTTCTTATGCCTTCACCGACGACTATGAAGACATATCGGGCTATAACACGTCGTATGTACGTCCGCACACCGCCACTTTCAACCTGCTCTATTCGCGTAAGTTTGGGAAGATTGGTACGAATGTGTCGCTCAACGGACAATGGGCCTGTCCTTTCGACCGTTACAGCGTGAGCACGTCGGACGATGGAGAGGTGACCGCCACCAAGTACTCTTACGGCTCGCGCACCATGTGTACGCTCAACGCCGGTGTAAAACTGCCGCGTGGCATTTCCCTGAACATTGGCTTGGACAATCTGTTCAACCACAAAGACAAGTCAACCGAAAGCGGATTGCAGGTTCCACAGAAAGGCATCAGCGTGATAGGCACCATCAATCTGAACCTTGAAGAGATGTTCAGGCTGTAGGTGCACAGGGGCAATCCGGCTTTCGCGCAGGATATTCTTTCTCGCAGAGCAGGAAAATGCCTGAATAGCATACCTCTCCGGATGAAATCGGGGGAGGTATGTAGCATTAAAAAGACGTAACTTAAAAATGACACAAAGATTTGTACGCGATGAAAAAGAAACATTTCCTAATTTCCGGCATTGCCGTGATTGCTTTGATTGCGATATGGTTGGGGCTTCGTGCATGGGTGCTCCCGACACATATCGCATTCGTACATTATCAAATCACCGGCCTTGGTGAGATATCGAAGGCCAATGACAATCCTTTCATCAAAATCAGTGAACTTCCCATTGAGGAAATCGACCGTGTGGGAAGTTTCGACATGGTTTTCATCAACGGCATGGGGCTGCGCATCACCGAAGACCAGCGTGCCATTATCCAAAAGGCTGCCGACAAGGGTGTTCCCATCTTCAGTTCGGCTGTTACCAACCCGGCCAACAACATCAACTCCTTGGATTCTGTCTGTTCTGACAGCATCATGGCTTTCTTGGCCAACGGCGGACGGCGCAACTACCGCAGTCTGCTCAACTACGTCCGTAAGGACATCGACGGCAAGCTGATTTCGATTCGTGAGCCTGAGCCGGTGGTTAAGCGTTCGAACGACTTGATGTTCCATCCCGACTTGGAGAACCCCGACGGGGAAGACTTGGGCTTCAACACGCTTGCCGAATACCGGTCTTACCTCAACAGCCGTGGACTGCTCAAGGAGAACGCACCAAGCGTCATCGTGACCGGGCAGATGGGTGACCCGACAGACCTTGTCAAAGCACTTGAAGCTACAGGCAATGTGGTCTATCCCGTAAGGAATATCCGCACATTTATCGGCAGCGGCATGGCCGACAGCATTCCCCTATCCGCTGTCGTCAATCTGGCGCACGGAAGGTTGGGCGACTACATGGTGGAGTATCTTGCCAAACGCAATGTACCTTTGTTCTCTCCGTTGAATGTCAACCGGTTGGTGGAGGACTGGGAAGACGACAAGATGGGTATGAGCGGGGGCTTCCTTTCGCAAAGCGTGGTGACACCTGAGATTGACGGGGCATTGCGCCCGTTTGCTGTCTTCGGGCATTACAAAGGCGAGGACGGGCTGCAATATCTTTATGCCATCCCCGAACGTCTGGAAACCTTCGTGGAAACCATCAATAACTACATCAGGCTGCAAGACAAGCCCAACAGCGAGAAGCGTATCGCCATCTACTATCTGGGCGGGGCCGCCGGACTTGAAACAGTACCTTCTATCTTCAACGTGCTGCAACGCCTCAAAA
>CAYPUJ010000151.1:0-4444 GCA_964413805.1 uncultured Bacteroides sp.
GCGCTGTGTCTGCATAGAAAAATGTGAACTGTGTTCCTTTGTGTCCGTCTGTGTCATCTGTGTGCCATAAAATATACAAATACATTCCGCGCACAGCATAAAAGGGTCGTATCATTACTCTACACAGAGCTTGATACGACCCTTTCCCCAGTCTCCGGAGATGCTCAGATTCTCAAAGACTGAGTTTCCGATACACCTTCCTTGCCTTTGTTTCCGCCTGTGGCCTTATTCCCCGTCCATCAGGATTTCCAGTATCTGGCAGGCAGCCTTGGCCACGGGTGTTCCCGGACCGAAGATGGCCGCCACACCGGCCCGATAGAGGAAGTCATAGTCCTGCGGAGGAATGACACCGCCTGCAAACACCACGATGTCTTCGCGCCCCAGCTTCTTCAGTTCTCCGATGAGCTGCGGCACAAGCGTCTTGTGCCCTGCCGCCAGCGATGACACGCCCACGGCATGAACGTCGTTCTCCACGGCCTCGCGGGCAGCTTCTGCCGGTGTCTGGAACAAGGGACCCATGTCTACGTCGAAGCCGCAGTCGGCATAGCCTGTGGCCACTACCTTGGCTCCACGGTCGTGGCCGTCCTGTCCCATCTTTGCCACCATGATGCGTGGCCGACGGCCCTCTTTCCTGGCAAACTCCTCGCACAGCCTGCAAGCGCGCTCGAAGTCCTTGTCGTTTTTGCTTTCTGATGAATACACGCCCGAAATGGTTCTGATTACTGCATTATAACGTCCTACAATCTTCTCGCAAGCGTCGGAGATTTCGCCCAACGTGGCACGCACGCGGGCAGCCTCGACGGCCAGTTCCAGCAGGTTGCCTTCGCCGGTGCGCACACGCTCGGTGATGGCGGCCAGTGCCTTGTCCACGTCGGCCTGGTTGCGGTGCGCACGCAGGTCCCTGAGATGCCGGATCTGCTCGTCGCGCACGGCGGTGTTGTCAATCTCCAGGATGTCGATGGGAGCTTCCTTCTCCAGACGGTACCTGTTGACACCCACGATGGTCTGCGCCCCGCTGTCGATGCGGGCCTGGGTACGCGCGGCGGCCTCTTCGATACGCATTTTGGGCAACCCGGTCTCGATGGCCTTGGCCATGCCGCCCAGCTTCTCGATTTCCAGGATGTGCTCCCACGCCTTGTGGGCAATCTCGTTGGTCAGCGACTCCACGTAGTACGAACCGCCCCACGGGTCAACGTTCTTGCAGATGTAGGTTTCCTCCTGGATGTAAATCTGCGTGTTGCGGGCGATGCGGGCCGAGAAGTCGGTGGGTAGGGCGATGGCTTCGTCGAGCGCGTTGGTGTGCAGCGACTGTGTATGCCCCAGTGCGGCAGCCATTGCCTCGATGCAGGTGCGTCCCACGTTGTTGAAGGGGTCTTGCTCGGTCAGCGACCAGCCCGATGTCTGCGAGTGGGTGCGCAATGCCAGCGACTTGGGATTCTTGGGATTGAACTGCTTCACAATCTTGGCCCACAGCATCCGGGCGGCACGCATCTTGGCTATCTCCATGAAGTGGTTGGTGCCGATGGCCCAGAAGAAGGAAAGACGGGGAGCGAAGGCATCGATGTCCAGCCCGGCTTTGATGCCTGCCCGCAGGTACTCCAATCCGTCGGCCAGGGTATAGGCCAGTTCGATGTCGGCAGTGGCCCCGGCCTCCTGCATGTGGTAGCCGGAGATGGAGATGGAGTTGAACTTGGGCATCTTCTGCGAAGTGTACTCGAATATGTCCGAAATAATCTTCATGGAGAAGGCTGGCGGATAGATGTAGGTGTTGCGCACCATGAACTCCTTCAGGATGTCGTTCTGGATGGTACCGGCCATCTCCTCCAGCCTGGCACCCTGCTCCAGCCCGGCGTTGATGTAGAAAGCCATGACAGGCAGCACGGCACCGTTCATGGTCATGGACACGGACATCTTGTTCAAGGGGATGCCGTCGAACAGCACCTTCATGTTGTCCAGCGAGCAGATGGACACACCCGCCTTACCCACGTCACCCACGACACGTTCGTTGTCGGGGTCATATCCCCGGTGGGTGGGCAGGTCGAAAGCCACGGACAGTCCTTTCTGTCCCGAAGCCAGGTTGCGGCGGTAGAAGGCGTTCGACTCTTCGGCGGTGGAGAATCCGGCATACTGGCGGATGGTCCAGGGCCGGAAGGTGTACATCATGGAGTAGGGCCCGCGCAGGAAAGGCGGGATGCCGGCCGCATAATCCAGATGCTCCATGCCCTCCAGGTCTTCTTTGGTGTAAACGGGTTTCACCTCAATGTGTTCCGGCGTCTCCCAACCGGCACGGATGCCGTTTGCTTTCTGCCACTCCATACCGTCGGAAGGACGGAAGCCGGCATATATGTCTACGTTCTGAAAATTCTTTCTCATTGCTTCAACAGTTTAGCGTTGTATTCTTTTAGGGTTTCCAATACATTCACCCGCACGTGGATGAAATGCTCTATGCCGGCGGCTTTCAACTCGTCCATGCAGGCAGGGGCACCGGCCACGACAAACATGGCTCTTCCTGCCAGTGCCTGGAAAGCGGGGATGGCATATCCAGCATACTCGTCGTCGCTCGAGCAGAGCACCACGATGTCGGCCTTGGCGGCCAAAGCGGCCTCAACGCCTTCTTCCACGGTGGCGAAGCCCAGGTTGTCGATTACCTCGTAGCCTGCACAGGCCAGGAAGTTGCACGAGAACTGTGCCCGTGCCTGCCGCATGGCCAGGTTGCCGATGGTCAGCATGAATGCCCTGGGACGCTTGCCCGATGCCTCGGTCTGCAGGCGCAAAGCCTCAAACCCGCTGGCAGCACGGTCCATGCAGAGTGTAGCCACGGTGGGTTCGCACGCATGCCCGTGTCCGCTCCCGCAGCAGCAGGCGGTTTCCAGCGGACGCTTGCCCTCGCTCTGTTCCTTGAAGTTGGGGTATTGGTTGGTGCCCAGCAGTACCTCGCGGCGTTTGGCCACAGCCTCGTGGCGTGCCTTGTTGCTGGTGTTGACAGCTTCCTGCACCTTGCCCGCCCTGACGGAAGCAAGGAACCCGCCCTCCTGCTCGACGGCAAGGAACAGGTCCCACGCCTGTCGGGCAATGGATGCGGTGAGGTTCTCGATGTAGTACGAACCGGCGGCGGGGTCAATCACCTTGTCGAAGTGCGACTCTTCCTTCAGCAGCAACTGCTGGTTGCGTGCCAGGCGTTCGGAGAAGTCGCCGGGTGTTTCGTAAGCCTTGTCGAAGGGTACCACGGTCATGGAGTCCACACCGGCCAGCGCGGCACTCATGGCCTCGGTCTGCGTGCGGAGCAGGTTGACGTAGGCATCGAACACGGTGAGGTTGAACGAAGAGGTTTCGGCGTGTACCCGCATCTTGGCGGCGCACTTGCAGTCGTCCCCGTCCAGATACTGGTCTACGATGACAGCCCACAGCATCCGCGCGGCACGGAACTTGGCTATCTCCAGGAAGTAGTTGGCACTGATGCCGAAGTTGAACTTGATTTTCCCAGCCACGGCAGCTGCGGGCAGGCCCGCCTCGGTAAGCAGGCTGAGCCACTCGTTGCCCCAAGCCAGGGCATAGCCCAGTTCCTGATAGATGTAGGCACCGGCGTTGCAGAGCGAAAGGGCGGTGACATCCAGCACGCGATAGCCGGGCAAGCCCGCCGTGGCCTCCAGAAGGGCTTTGGCCGTCTGCACCACGTCACCCTTCTCCTTGCCGCGAGTCAGCATCTTGTTGAAGTAGTCGTAGCTGATGGAGCCTTGCAGCTTCTCCGGGTCATAACCCTTGCTGCGGAAATAACCGGCCAGCAAGCAGGCCAGTTCCACCACGTGCCCCTGGCAAGTGGAGAAGTTCAGTTCCACGCAATCGGCACAGATGCCGTCGAGCAAGGTTTCCAGATAGGCCGCATCCAACCGGTCGGCAGGAATGCGGAACGAGAGGGAATTGACACCCTTCATCAGGACATCGCGTGCCTTGGCATTGGCTTCGGCAGGGTCGGTCGAGGCAATGTCCTGGCGCACCAGCCACTCGTTGCTGTCTTTCCTGGTACCTCTGAGGTAAGGGAATTCGCCCGGCAAGGCATCGGTGGTCTTCAGTCCTTCCAGGTCTTCCTTGCGATAGAAAGGTTTCACCTTAAATCCTTCGTTTGTCTTCCAAACGAGTTTCTTCTCGAAGTCGGCCCCTTTCAGGTCCGCCGTGATTTTCTCCATCCACTCCGGGGTGGACACGGGAGAAAAATCCGAGAAGAGTTTTTCTTTACTGTCTGCCATAGTTTATCTTACTTAATAAATAAAATAGTCAGTTTAGAATCTTTACGGACTGTCTTTTCAAGCAAATAGACTTGCAAATATACTGATTCGCCGGGAATAAGCATGACTTTTTGCGTTTTTTCGCTGCGGGTCGTGGCCCGTGCACCGGCTTACAGCAGCTTCTGTGCCCGTTCCAGTGCCACGTTGATGTTGGGGCAGAT
>CAYPUJ010000152.1:0-4366 GCA_964413805.1 uncultured Bacteroides sp.
AAACTGCAATAACTGCAACCTGCACGGACTGCATTTGTAAAAGGAGAAGTTATGGCTGAATATAGGTTTACGCTCCAAAAGTACAAGCGAGGCTCAAAGCTGGCTTGTCCTAAATGTGGAAGAAAACGGTGCTTTGTCAAGTATGTCGATGCAGAGGGACAAATCGCATTTCCTGATTATGTGGGACGGTGTGACCATGAGCATTCGTGCCAATACCATTATAAGCCTTCGGATTATTTCAAGGACAATCCCATTGTGCTGGAAGACTGGAAACCGAGGATGACACACCCCCAAGCAATATTACCGAAGCCGATAGATTACATAGACGGTGAAATCATGCGCCGCTCACTCGCCAACTACGAACGGAATCCACTATTCGCTTTTCTTTCGGGAGTATTTGGAGCAGAGGAAGCATCCCGAATATTCCAGTTATATCGTGTCGGCACTTCCAAGAAGTGGGGCGGTTCTACAGTGTTTTGGCAAATTGACCGAAAAGAAAAAGTGCGGACAGGGAAAATCATGCTTTATGACCAGACGACAGGGCATAGGGTAAAAGAACCGAGAAGTCATGTGAGTTGGGTGCATACGGAATTAGAACTTGCAAACTTCAACATGAAGCAATGTTTCTTTGGCGAGCACCTCTTGACCACCTATCCGACAAAAGCTGTGGGTATTGTAGAAAGTGAAAAATCTGCATTGGTCGCCACCCTCTTTATGCCTGATTTCGTATGGCTGGCAACAGGCGGAATGCACGGCTGTTTTAAGGCAGATACGATTGGTGTGCTGAAAAGCCGTGCAGTCATACTTTGTCCCGATTTGGGTGCTAAGGAAGTTTGGTCGGAAAAAGCAGTACAACTTTCCTCCATTTGTTCCAAAGTGGTATTCAGTGAACTGTTGGAACAGTGCGCCACAGACGAACAAAGGGAAAAGGGTTTGGACATAGCCGATTTCCTGCTGATGAATGACACTCCTATGATGACGCTTCAGAAGATGATAAAGCGTTGCCCAAGCCTACAAATACTTATAGAGCAACTTCAATTACAGTTAGTTGAACAATAAATTTAGAAAAGATGAAGATAGAAGAACTTACCAACATCATCGCCCGGTACGACCCTCTCTTGGCAAATGCGGTCAGCCAAATGGCAAGGTACGTTTTAGACCCTTACCCGTCCGCTTATCCGAGCAGGGAACAGACGGAGGCGGTCAATGCCTACCTCCATTCAGTCGGTGCGGACGGTGACGGAACCATGTCGGAAACCAACTGTGAACGCCGTAGAATTGCATCGCAGAACATTACCATTAACGCCATCCGTGTGCTCGACAAACGGCAGCAAGACCAACTTCAATGCGTGCTTGACCACATCGCCTACGACAAGGAGTATTATGTGCCGGAACGTGGCTACGGGATGAGGAGATAGAAAAAACAGGGGTAAGTAAAATTTCAAATGTAACGAAAACACGGATTTATGAAGAAAGAAATTTACTATTGCATGGTGCTATCCGAAGAGCAGCTTGACTTCTTGGCAAGGAGCAAATACGGAATAGACCGAATGAAAGTGCTGAGACACCTGATTGGTGCAGTGGCAATCAAAGAAACGAAGTACGAGAAGAAGGGCTTTGCCGTTACGCTGCACATTGGGCAAGCCGCCCTCTCGGAAGTGGATTTGGCCAACCGTATGGGCTATGACAAGAAAACCGTTTCAAGGTTGCTCGACAAGATGTCCGAGCTGAGGATTGTCACCTCCGAACAGACCAACCGCACGAGCATCCATACCGTGCATTGCGTGTCGGCGTGGTATGCGGACAATCAAAAGATACTCAACCCGTATTACATGAGCATGAAAGAACGGCACGAAAGTAATGTTGACAATGGAAATGCTGATAGCGGTGAGAACGGTATTGTTTCGGAAAGCCCCAACCGTGTAACGGAAAAGCCGGACACCTCCGCCGAAACAAACTTCCACAGCCGTTTGGAGCATACAAAGGCAAACGAGTCCCTTGCCCTTATTACTCCTTTGAACAAGGACAACGACATCGCACCCCATACCGGGGAGCAGCCTGTTCTATCTTCCCTTTTTTCTGGAGTTCCTATCGCATCCGGTTTTAATGATGACCACTCACCCGATGCAGGGCAAAGCCAGTCCGACAATCCTCTGGCTGAGGAAGTACCGCTCCAACAGTTATAGGGACTTCAGAAAAGCCATCCACCCGGCGAGCCGAGGCATATCCGAAGTTTGTGTTTGCCCTGTTACAAGAATTGCCTATGTCGCACAAAACCGCTCCGCGCTTCCATGCCACATAAGCATTCTACGCCGCTCGCAAGCTCGCACCGGGCTGGCCAGTTTTATAGATTGTACCACCTTTATAAAATCATAGAATATGACCACGATAGAAGAGAAGAAAGACGAGCAAAACGATAAGGAGAAGAAGAAAGAGATTGTAAAGCGCACCAAACGGCTGGAGGCCAGAGTGACCGAAGAGGAATATGCAAAGGCCGTGGAACTCGCCGAGACCTGCGGGCTGGCACTTAGCGACTACATCCGCAAATGCGCCTTGGGGCAACGACCGAGGCGGCGGCTGACAGACAAGGAGATAGAAGCCCTGTGCAGCCTTTCCGATGCACGAGGCGACCTCATGCGCATAGCCGCTGCCGTAAAGTCCATACAAGGCAGCAGACGGGCACAGTATTTCGCCGACACCCGTTTTGTGGAACGGTGGATGCGTGCCGCCGTCCCACTCATAGCCCGTTGGAACAAGATACAAGAATACCTCACCCAATAAATCCCCACCCGTATGATAGCGAAAGCGGCCACCATCAGCCACGGCGGAAACGCCGTCCGCTATTCGGTCAACAAGGACAAGGCCGAGATAGTGAAAGTGAACTTCCTGCCCGAGGACATATCGGCGGAAGCCATGTACCAGCGCATGGTGCTCAAACAAAAGGAGTTTGCCAGTTCTATCAACAAGGGCAGACCCCTCAAACGGAATGTGATACGGATGGAAATATCCCCAACCAAAGAGGAATCCGCAGGGTGGACGCTAAACGACTGGGCGCGTCTGGCAGACGAGTACATCCAAGCGTTCGATGCCATCGACCTGTCGAAAAGGACGAAACGTGCCAATGCGAAGTCCACCAACGTAAGGAACAGCCAGTATGTGGTTGCGCTCCACCATGACGCAAAAAGCGGCATCCCGCACCTTCACATAGACGTGAACCGGGTGGATATGGAAGGCAAGGTGAATGATGACCACCTGATAGCGGAACGAGCAATGTCGGCTGCACATATCATCAACGAGCGGCGAGGATGGGGACAGCCGGAGGAACTCTACGAAATACGCAAGCAGGAGATAACCGCCGTCTGCATGGAGGTGCTTCGCTCCTTGCCGGAGTTCAGTTGGGAGGGATATGCAGACGAGCTGAAAAAACGAGGTTACGGCATTCACATAAAAGAAGATGACAAGGGGAATGTGCGCGGCTACTCCGTCTTATTGGGTAATTCCTCTTATAAATCTTCCAAACTCGGCAAAGGCCGTCACCTCATGCCGTCAAAGATAGAAGAGACATGGGCAAGGCTTCACGGGGAGCGGAAATCTCCGGCAACACCAAAAGCCGAACCGGAAAAGCGGACAGCTAACAAACCGAACGAAAACAAACAGCCAAATCACCCCACACCCCTTATACGGCACTACGACATATCCACGGACGAGTACCACCGTTACCATGTGGCCATCCCGGAAGAAGCGGACGAAATCATCCGCAGGGAGTGTGCCGTGCCGGAGGACAATCCCTTTGCGACCATCGAGACTGTGCAGAAAACCGCCCTGCTTCTATTTGCCAAATACCTTGACGGTGCAACGAGCATGGCAGCATCCGGCGGCGGTGGAGGTTCGGACATGGGTGGCTGGGGAAAAGATAAGGATGAGGACGAACGCGAGTGGGCACGCCGCTGCGCACGGATGGCCAACTGCCTCTGCAAGCGCAGGAGGGGTTTACACAGATAATGGTTCAACTAAATTCAAATGAATATGGGAATAGGCAAAGGAAAATCCGACAAGATAGACATTGACAGCCTCATGGGAGATACTGACAATAAAAGCAACGTGGCAAAAGTTGAAAGCAGTCTTATGGAAAAGATAGAGGAATTGAAGCTGGCGACCGCCGCACTCAATGCCGCAATCGACCGCGCAGACAGTACTATTTCGGAATTTAACCACTCCGTTAAAGAACTGCAGGCAAAGAAAATCGGCGCACAGGTACATCCTCAAACCATAAAGTCCTTGAATGAGATTTGTACGAATTTTGTCGTAGAAGTCGGCAGGCAACTTATGACTTACCGAGATAAACAGCTTGAACTACAAAAAGAAC
>CAYPUJ010000153.1:0-4283 GCA_964413805.1 uncultured Bacteroides sp.
TTTTATTTATATATCAATGAGTTAAATGAATCATCAAAAGAAACATAACGCTTCTGTTTCTCAAATATGTTGTTGGCAGGAGTCGCTTCCAGCCGAATACAAAGGTAGTGAATTTTTGTGATAAGTATCCTTGCTTTGGCAAAAATCAGATATATTATTTTTTTGATATGTAGACATTATATCGAATAAGATTTTAGGGCGCTGATAATCATAAGCCCTGTTTCTTATTCTGTATAAACTCTTGTATTTGTAATTATTTAAATCTATACTGTGTATCTCTTCCTCCGTACCTGCATCCCCCTTGCTCCGTACCTGTATCCTTCCTGTTCCGTGCCTGTATCCCTCCTGTTCCGTACCTGCATTCCTCTTGTTCCGTGCCTGTGTCCCATATTTTTCATGCAAGGACTATCCAAGGGGGCGGACAGTTCTTCCGGTTTTTGTACCGGAGGTACCGAAAACGTGTTTTATCGCCTGAAAAAGCCCGATTTTTGTACCTGAGGTACAGAAAATGCGTTTTATCGCCCGAAAAACCCTGATTTTTGTACCTGAGGTACAGAAAATGCGTTTTATCGCCCGAAAAAGCCCGATTTTTGTACCTGAGGTACAGAAAATGCGTTTTATCGCCCGAAAAACCCCGTTTTTTGTACCTGAGGTACACAAAATAAAAAGAAAAGAAATAAAAGAAAAAGAAACCCCTCCTCTATGGTTCCCCCGCAGTGGGAACCGGGGACGCAGGCCGGAGCCTGCGGAGGTCAGGAGGATGATGTTTTGTTTAACGCTTTTGCACGGACGGTTTTTGCAGGTGGAAAAATAAGCCTTACCTTTGCCGGTGAAATGTCAGAACACCCTTATCCGTCCGCAACCATGACCCCAGGCAATCCTCCCGCGCAGGCACCCTACAACGAGTTCCCCCTCTTCCTGAAACGGTATTTCCCCTTCAAGGTGCAGAAGATTTCGCTCAATGCGGGATTCACCTGCCCCAACCGCGACGGCACGCTGGGGACGGGCGGATGTACGTACTGCAACAACCGGACGTTCAACCCCGACTATTGCCGCACGGACAAGTCCATTACCCGCCAACTGGAGGAAGGGAAGCTGTTTTTCGCCCACAAATATCCGGAGATGAAATACCTGGCCTACTTCCAGGCCTACACCAACACTTATGCGGAGTTGGACACGCTGAAGCGGAAGTACGAGGAGGCACTGGCGGTGGACGGTGTGGTGGGACTGGTGATCGGCACCCGTCCCGACTGCGTGCCCGATGTCCTGCTGGACTACCTGGAACGGCTCAACCGCCACACGTTCCTGCTGGTGGAGTATGGCATCGAGAGTACCCGCGACGCCACCCTGCGCCGCATCAACCGGGGGCACGACTTCCGGACGGCGGCAGATGCCGTGGAGCGCACCGCCGCCCGAGGCATCCTCGTCGGGGGGCACGTCATCCTGGGGCTGCCGGGGGAGACACGTGCCGACATCGTGGCGCAGGCGGCCGACATTTCCCGGCTGCCCCTCACCACGCTGAAGATGCACCAGTTGCAACTGATTCGCGGCACACGCATGGCGGACGAGTACCTCCGGCGGCCTGCGGACTTCTACCTGCCCGATGATGTGGACGGCTACATCGGTCTGGTGGCGGACTACGTGCAGCACCTCCGCCCGGACCTGGTGCTGGAACGTTTCGTCTCGCAGTCGCCCAAGGAACTGCTGGTGGCACCGGACTGGGGAGTGAAGAACCACGAGTTCAACCAGCGGCTGCAGAAAAGGATGCGGGCGATGGGAGCTTATCAGGGCAGGCTGTATGAAATGTGAGAAAAAAAACGTAATTTTGCTCCGTTTACTATGTATAGAACCCATCCAAATAAAGACGAATTATGAACGAAAAAACGTTGATTTCAGGAAATATTCACTACGTGGGTGTGAACGACCGCAACAAACACCTGTTCGAAGGACTGTGGCCCCTCCCGATGGGCGTGTCCTACAACTCCTACCTCATTGCCGACGAAACCGTTGCCCTGGTGGATACGGTGGATGCCTGCTACTTCGAGGTGTTCCTCCGCAAAATCAGAAGCATCATCGGCGAACGCCCCATCCGGTACCTCATCATCAACCACATGGAACCGGACCACTCCGGCTCCATCCGCCTCATCAGGCAGCACTATCCCGACATCGTGATTGTGGGCAACAAGCAGACATTTGGCATGATCGAGGGCTTCTACGGAGTGACGGACGGACAGTATGTGGTGAAGGAAGGCGACTTCCTCACGCTGGGCCGTCACACCCTGCGTTTCTACCTCACTCCGATGGTGCACTGGCCGGAGACCATGATGACTTTCGACGAGACCGACGGCGTGCTCTTCTCCGGCGACGGGTTCGGCTGTTTCGGCACGCTGGACGGGGGCTTCCTCGACACGCGCATCAACACCGACCGCTACTGGGACGAGATGACGCGCTACTACTCCAACATCGTGGGCAAATACGGCTCGCCCGTGCAGAAGGCACTGGCCAAGCTGAAAGACCTGCCCGTCCGCGCTATCTGCTCCACCCACGGACCTGTCTGGACGGAGCAGGCAGCCAAGGTGGTGGGCATATACGACCGCCTCAGCCGCTACGAGGCTGAAGAGGGTGTGGTGATTGCCTACGGCAGCATGTACGGCAACACCGAGCAGATGGCCGAGGCCATCGCCGCCGAACTCTCGGCACAGGGCATCCGCAACATCGTGCTGCACAACGTGAGCAAGAGCCATCCTTCGTACATCCTGGCCGACATCTTCAAGTACCGGGGACTTATCGTGGGCAGCCCCACCTACTGCAACCAGATTTACCCGGACATCGACGCGCTCCTGGACAAAATCCTGCTGCGCGAGGTGAAGGGGCGTTACCTCGGCTACTTCGGTTCCTGCTCCTGGGCGGGTGCCGCCGTGAAGCGCATGGCCGAGTTTGCCGAAAAGAGCAAGTTTGAAATCGTGGCCGACCCGGTGGAGATGAAGCACAGCATGAAGGACATCACTTACCGGCAGTGCGAGCACCTGGCGCAAAGCATGGCCGGGCGGCTGAAGAAGGATCGGGGCTGAAACACGAAACAGGGACACACGGCGGACGCTGAAAAAATAAAGATTACACCATGAAGCACCTGTTTCTCCTTGGCGTGGCCTTCCTGCTCTGCGCGGGCAACGGTGTATGGGCGCAGGACGGCGGCAACCGCAAGCCGGGCAAACCCGCGCAAAGCTGGGTGAGGATGGCCGGGCAGCTGGACGATGACTTCTTCCGCACGCCCGAAGCTGTCCGCATTGCCGACAACGTGCTGCTCTACCAGCACACCACCGGCGGCTGGCCCAAGAACGTGGACATGGCTGCCGGACTTTCCGCACAGGAACGCAAACGGCTTGCCAAAGCCAAACGGAACGCCGACCAGAGCACCATCGACAACGATGCCACCACCACCGAAATCCACTTCCTGGCCCGCGCCTACTGCGGCACGGGCAACGAGGCGTACCGCGATGCCGCCCTGCGGGGCATCGGCTACCTGCTGGAAGCCCAGTATTCCAACGGTGGCTGGCCGCAGTTCTACCCCCGCAGCGAAGGCTACTACACCCACATCACCTACAACGACAATGCGATGGTGAACGTCATGCTGCTGTTGCGCGAGGTGTACGGGCGGCAGGCTCCCTATTCGTTCGTGCCCGACAGCCTGTGCCGGGCAGCCCGCCGGGCTTTCGACCGGGGCATCCGCTGCATCCTCGACACGCAGGTGGTGCGCGGCGACACGCTGACCGTGTGGTGCGCCCAACACGACGAGCACACCCTGCTCCCTGCCAAGGCACGTGCCTACGAACTGCCTTCGCTCAGCGGGGCGGAGTCGTGCGAAATCGTGATGCTGCTCATGTCCCTGCCCCGTCCTTCGACGGAGGTGGTGAGGGCGGTGGAGGCGGCCGTGGCCTGGCTCCGGGGCAGCCGTATCGAGGGGCTGCGCCGCGAACACTTCACCGACAGCGCAGGGCGGCGTGACTACCGCATGGTGCCCTGTGACGACGGCGATTGCCCGCCCCTCTGGGCCCGCTTCTACACCCTGGAGGACAACCGTCCTTTCTTCTGCGACCGTGATGGCATCGTGCGCTTCGACCTCTCGGAAATCGGCCACGAACGCCGCAACGGCTACAGCTGGTACAACAGCTGGGGTCTGAAGGTGCTGGAACGCTATGAGGAGTGGAAAAATGAGCTGAGCATAACTGTTTTGGATTAATCCAAAGGGGTTGCCATTAAGATAAACAGAACAGGGCAGACTT
>CAYPUJ010000154.1:0-4124 GCA_964413805.1 uncultured Bacteroides sp.
TAACCGGCATCGAACCGGGCGTGTACTGCCTCGACCACGACAATGGCATCATCGACCACCGTACCGATGGCCAGCACCAGGGCAAACAGTGTCAGCAGGTTCACGCTGAACCCTGCTACGGCCAGGCAGGCAAACGTGCCGACCAGCGACACGACGATGGACAGGGACGGTATCAGCGTACTCCTGAAATCATGCAGGAAGAAATAGACGACCAGCACCACCAGCACGATGGCAATGACCAGCGTCAGCACCACCTCGTGGATGGAAGCAAACAGAAACTCGTTTGAGTTGAGAATGGTGGCAATCTTCATCCCTTCCGGCAAGCCCTTGCTTATCTCTTCCAGCGTAGCGGAAATCTCATTGTTCACCTCCGTGGCGTTCGCCCCGGCCACCTGAAACAGGCGGATGGGACACGAAGGCAGCCCGTTCATCACGCTCTCGTAGGTATAGGCCTGCCAGCCCAGTTCCACCACGGCCACGTCGCCCACGCGGAGCACATTCCCGTCGGGCAGCGAGCGGATGACCATGTCCTCGAACTCGCCGACATCGCTGAGCCTGCCTTTGTAGCTCATGGTGTACTGGAAGGTGTTGTCCGAATTTTCCCCGAAAGCCCCGGTGGGCGACTCGATGTTCTGCTCGTCCAGCACTTCGGCAATGTCTGCCGGCACCAGCCCGTACTGTGCCATCACATCCGGCTTCAGCCAGATGCGCAGGCTGTACACATTGCCGAAGAACAACACATCCGCCACGCCGTTGATGCGCTTCAGCCGTGGCACGACGTTGATGTCCATATAGTTGTCGAGAAACTGCTTGTCGTAACGCCCGTCGGGACTGTACAGGATGGGGATGTAGAGCAGGCTGTTCTGTTGCTTCTGGGTAGTGACACCGATGCGGGTCACCTCGGCAGGCAGCAGGCCCTGTGCCTTCGACACCCGGTTCTGCACGTTCACCGCCGCCATGTCGGGGTTGGTGCCCTGCCTGAAATAGACCGTGATGGTGGCCTGCCCCTGGTTGGTGACGGTGGAGGTCATGTACAACATGTTTTCCACGCCGTTGATGTTCTCCTCCAAGGGGATGACCACGCTTTTCTGCACGGCATCCGCACTGGCTCCCGTGTAAGTGGCAGACACCTGCACGGCGGGCGGCGCAATGTCGGGATACTGTTCTACCGGGAGGCCGGCCAGCGACACCACGCCGACAATCAGCAGCATCACACTGATGGAGACCGCCATCGCCGGGCGTCTGATGAATATGTTCCCCTTCATCGCCGTGCCTCCGGTTGGTTTGCATTGCCTTTCACGAGCGTTCCCTCACGCAGCAGTCCCACGCCGCCCGACACGATTTCCGTACCTTCTTCCAGTCCTCCGGTCACGATGTATTCGCGCCCGTTGTCCATCGGCGACACCTGGATGACGGCACTGACCGCCCGTCCGTCCACCACCTTGTAGACCAGCACCTTCTCCTGTATGCGGAAGGTCACTTCCTGCGGAATGACGATGCAACCGTCGTACCTTTCGGGTATGGCCACATTGCCCGAAGCGCCGCTGTGCAGCAGCCCGTCGGGATTGGGGAAAGCCGCACGCAGGCTCACCGAGCCTGTCGAACGGTCTATCACGCCACTGATGCTTTCTATCCTTCCCTTTTCCTTGTACAGCGTCCCGTTGCTCAGGTAGAGGCTGACATCCGGCAGGTCGCCGAGGGCTTTCTCCAGCGAACCATACCGCTGCAGGAGGTCGAGCAGACGGCTTTCGTTCATGGAGAAGTAAACGTACATGCTCGAATTGTCGGACACCACCGTAAGCGGCTGCTCCATGTCGCTCCCCACCAATGCGCCCTGCCGGTAGGGAAGCGTGCCAACCACGCCGTCGGCCGGGCTGCGGACAACCGTGTACGACAGGTCGTTCCGTGCGTTCGCCAATCGGGCGTCGGCCTGCTCCACCGCAGCCTCGGCACTCGCCAGTTCGTTCGCGGCCTTCTGCATGTCGAAGTCCGAGATGACCTGCTGCTCCAGCAGCAACCGCCTGCCCTCGTGCGTGAGGCGGGCCGTGGCGAGAGCCGATTGCGCCGACTTCATGTCGGCCTCAGCCGTGTTCAGTGCGGCCTTGTAAGGCACCTGGTCGATGACGAACATCACCTGTCCCTTGCTCACCCGCTGCCCTTCCGTGACGAGCAACTGCTGCAACGTGCCTTCCACCTGCGGGTAGATTTCGATGTCCTGCCTGCCGCGTATGGAAGCGGAATAGCGCGCATCGAGGCTGCGCGACTCTTTCCGGACCACCATCGTCGGGTAGGAGGACGATGCCTGTTTCTGTTCTTCCCGGCACGCGGCAAAGGCCACGAGGAGAGCCGGAAAGAACATGAATGCCATGTTCTTTCTCATAACGTTTGTCATTTTTGTCTGATGGATGAATCTGCGTCATACGCCCGCTGCCACGCCGCCCGGCGACACGCCGAACTGCCGCTTGAAGGCGGAGGAGAAGTGGGAACGGTTCTTGAAGCCGACCGTCACGTAGACATCGGAGGGCTTCGTGCGTCCATGCGCCAGCAGTTCGTATGCCTTGTCGAGCCGCTTCCTGATGAGCCACTTCTCCGGCGGGAGGTCGCTCACCTTGGCAAAGTCGCGCTTGAAGGTGGCGAGGCTGCGCCCCGTGTAGGTAGCAAACTCCTCCAGCGTCATGTCCTGCGTGTAGTTCGCCTCCATGAAAGGCAACAGGTCTATCTTCCACGGCTCGTTGAAGTCGAACAGCGTGGGATAGAGGCGCGGATCGGCATCCAGCAGGCAATGGATCGCTTCCTGCATCTTCAGCTGCACAATCTCGTCTTTCGGCCTGACGTTGGCGTCCGTGTAGGGAAAGAGCGAAAGGAAGAGGCTCTGCAGTGCGACCGTCCGGGGCAGCAGGAGGGCGGCATCGGGGATGCGCCTTACGTCTGCGGGCAGTGCGGCCTTGTCCAGGCGGCTGAAGAAGTCGCGCAGAAGACCGCGTTCGAAGCGGATGCTGATGGCCTTGTAGGGGGCATCGCCTGCGGTGTGTTTCAGCAGTTTCACCCGGTGGTCGCGCTTGAGGAAGACGTAATCGCCCGCACAGGCCTTCAGCGTGCGCCCGCCGTCGTCTGCCAGCATCTCGCCCGAATAGACGTAGATGAGGACGTGGACAGGCATCCTGTGCTCGGACAGCATCTCGTGCGGCACGAAGCAGCTGTAGACGATGTCGCCGTACTTATACACTTGTGATTCTTTGAGCATAACGGTGCAAATTTAATATTCCGCGACTAAGTTTCAAAGGGGAGCGGAAGGAACTGTTCCGCTTCAGGCGTTTGCTTCCGGATACCGGTAGACCGCCTCGCACTCTCCGCGCCGGCTGTACATTTCCCAATAGGTTTCGGCAATGCGCGAGGGGGCAAAGAAGTCATCGCCGCCAATGGCCCCGCACACCGTCACGGTGCCGACAAAGATGCCCTGCGGCTTCAGTTCCTCGTGCAGGGCATAGGCCATTGCCCGGAGTGCTGCCTTGTCGAGCGACAAGGGCAGGTAGGCCGCACTCGGACGCAGGGCAAGCCCGCCTCCGGTCAGGATGATCGCGCCGTGCTTCCTTCCGAACTCCTCGTCCGCTACCTGCCGCACGCAATGCCAGGCACCGGCCACGTCCACCCGGTAGTGGCGCATCAGTTCCTCCGCGTCCACCCCTCCCGGCTCATCGGGCGTGGTGATGCCCACGTTGTACACAAGCACGTCGGGCGTGCCGAATTGCCGCCTGGCCTGCGTCAGGGCATCGGTCAACGTGTCCGGACGTTCGGCATCTGCCACGCAGACGTGCGTCTCGATGCCTTCGCCGGTGAACTCCTCCCGGTAGGCTTCCAGCGATTCTCTGCTGCGCGCCATCAGTACGACACGGAAGCCTTCGCGGCCAAACCTTTTTGCCACGTGGTTGCCCAGACCCTGCCCGGCACCCACCAGTACGATTGTCTTTTTCTCCATAGTTCGATACGATTTTATGATTGATATTCGTTGCTCGTTCCTTCTGTTTTCACAGTTGCAAAGGTATGGAGGAAACGAAAACGGCGGGTTGTTGTCAGGCTCAAAGGGGTGTTGTTTTGGGGCTCAAAAGGAAAGACAGACGAAAGAG
>CAYPUJ010000155.1:0-4118 GCA_964413805.1 uncultured Bacteroides sp.
AATGGTATATCAAGTGGGGGATTCCTGAAAAGGAGTTAATGGGAGCTGTCCGGCATTCTGGGCTGTTCCGTGCCGGAAACCGTGAATCATCCGTTGTTCTGTACAAAAAATAATATTACTTTTGCACAATAAATATACAAACATGTATGTAGAAGATATTAACCATAAGCTTGTTCCCCGTATTACAGAAGAGCCTAAAGTCATAGATTTGTTTGCCGGTTGCGGAGGGCTTTCCTTGGGCTTTGAGGCTGCCGGATTCGAAACCATAGGCTATGAATGCATGGAGTCGGCTGTGGCAACGTATAACTTGAACTTGAAAGGAAAAAGTTATGCTAGGACATTGGAAGTCGGTTTCCGATATCCCAAGGCTGGAATCATCATAGGAGGCCCTCCGTGTCAGCCGTTCAGTGTACGTGGAAACCAAAAAGGGATGAAAGATGCAAGGGACGGTTTTCCTGTGTTCATAGATGCCGTAAAAAGAGTACGGCCTAAATTGTTCCTGTTTGAAAATGTGCGGAATCTGATGTATTCCCACAAATGGTATTTGGAACTGATTCTTTCTGAGTTAAGGGAACTGGGGTATTTGGTAGAAATGAGATGCATGAATGCGGTAGATTACGGTGTGCCACAGAACAGGGAGAGAGTCATCGTTGTGGGGCATAGGTCCCGTTTCCGTTTCCCGGTGAAAGAACATCGCAAGGTCACGGTGGAAGAAGCCATTGGCGATACGATGTACACGGCACCCGAGGGAAGTTGCTTTTTGACTGCTGCGCAAGATGAGTACATAGCCAGGTATGAAAAGGCTTCTTGCTGCGTCAATCCGCGCGACCTCTATCCCGACCGCCCGGCGCGCACCATCACTTGCCGGAATCTGGCAGGTGCCACCAGCGACATGCAACGGGTAAAACTGCCCGATGGAAGGAGAAGGCGTCTTTTCCATCGTGAAGCAGCCCGCTTGCAAAGTTTTCCAGACTGGTTTGTATTTGCAGGCAACGAAACGCAGCAATTCAATCAAATCGGGAATGCGGTTCCTCCATTGTTGGCTTATAAATTGGCTCTGTCGGTCAAGGAAACTTATTATATGGATGAACGGGATGCGGCAGACATTGCTTCCCTGAACCAAGTGTATCAACCTTTGTTTCAAGATGTCCATGAAAATTAAGCTGACAGGTGAGAAATCCGTGAAAGCAAGAGAGTTGATATGTGCAATGCTTGATGTGTTCAAACAGGTCGGGATACCGTTGGAAGGGAAAACAGACAGGCGTTTGGAGCGAATGGCCGAAGCCTGCCTTGCCGTTGGCGGGATCCAGACCTCCTTTTCAGAAGCGTCTTCGTCTGATAGCGGTACTTTTTTAAAGACGCGCGACATCATTTCTTTTATGAATCGGCATTATGGAGAAAACATATCACGCGGGTCTTATGATGATGTGCGCAGGAAGGATTTGGTACTTCTTGTAGAAGCCGGCATTGTTCTCAATTCATCTTCCTTGGGCAGGAAGTCTACCAATGATCCTACACGGGGATATGCGCTGAATCCCCTTTTCGTCCGTTTGCTAAAAGCGGCTGGAAAGCCGGTATGGGATGAAGAACTCAGAAGATTCCTACTTAAAAACGAAAAATTGCAGGAATGCATGGATCGAAAAAGAGACTTGGAACGTATCCCCGTGATTTTGCCGTCTGGGAAAAAACTGATGTTTTCCGTCGGTGAGCATAATGAACTGCAAAGGCAGGTCATAGAATCATTTCTGACTCGGTTTGGTTTTGGTGCACAAGTATTGTATGTGGGTGATACGTCAAACAAGTTCTTGTATCGGGAAGATGAATGTTTAAGGGAACTTGGCTTTTTTCTGCCAGAACATGATGAACTGCCGGATGTGGTTGCTTACAGTGCAAGCAAAAATCTGTTATATCTTATAGAAGCAGTGCATAGCGCCGGTCCCATGAACGAAACAAGGGTAAGGAGGTTAAAGCGGCATTTGAAAGAATGCCGTGCGGATGTTGTTTTCATAACAGCCTTTCTCACGAAAAAGGATTTTCGGAAATGGGTTACGGAGATTGCATGGGAAACCGAAGTCTGGATTGCTGATAGTCCCGAACACTTGGTTCATTTCAACGGATATAAGTTCTTGGAAATTCACAAATAACTCTCACCTTTCCAACCCGAAGAACAGTAAGAAGAGTTGGTTGTAACGATCCACCGAGTTGAGTTGGATGATTGCTTCTTTCATGGGGGAGATTCTCTTGTTTGTTGCAAATGTAAGGAATATAAATGGTATATCAAGTGGGGGATTCCTGAAAAGGCGTTAATGGAAGCTGTCCGGCAACGCTTTATTCATAGATTCCGTTCCGGTAGTCCTGCAGGTATTGCGTGAAGGTTTTTCCGGTCTGTTGCTTGAAGAAACGCATCAGGTGGCTGGGGTCGGAGAAATGGAAATCGTCTGCCAGCTGGCTGACGGTGCGGTTGGAGAACAGCAGTTCGTTTTTCAACTCCTCCAGCAGGCGTTGTTTCAGCAGGTGGGTGGCCGACACCCCGAACTGTGCCATGACCGAAGCGTTCAGTGTGATGCGGCTTATGCGGAGCTTGTCTGCATACTCCTGCACGCGCTGCATGGTGCGGATGTGCTGTTCCAGCAAGTCCTTGAACCGGAAGGCGTAGTTGTTCTTCGGGATTTCGATGGGCAGGCGGTAAGCGGCGGCATACGCCCGGTTGATGACTATCAGCAGGTAGTAGAGCACGGACACGATGAGGCTGTACGTGTCTGCCACGGGGTGCAGCAGTTCCTGCTTTATCTTTCCGAGCAGGCGCATATACTCCGCCTGTTCTTCGGGGGTGGCATACAGGTAGGGCGGCGTGTCGGTCTGGTAATAATAGAGCAGGCGGTAGACGAAAAACTTGTCGGCAATGAACGTGCGCATGAAATCTTCGCGGAAGATGAGGAAGGTATAGTCCAATGCCGCCTCGTCCACGTGCCACTCCTGTTGCTGGTGGGGCGAAAGGAGCAGCACCATGCCGTCGGCCAACGCTATTTTGCGGAAGTTCAGCAGCAGGAAGCCGTTTGCCTTGCGGAAAAAGTAGAAGCTGAAGAAGTCCGTTTTGAACCTCCTGTATTCGGTCAGTACGCCTGCGATGTCCCGGCTGTTGCCCGTGTTGATGTAGAAATCCACGCCGCAGTCTGTCTTGCTGAAGGGGACGCTGACCAGTTTTTCGGGATTGACGGTTTCTTTCATACGCTTTTCACGAGGACAAAAGTAATGCTTTATTTTATCAAAATGGCATATATTCTCCTGTTTTAGGCATAAGGCTTTTGAGGGGCGTTGCCGAACTTTGCAACCGGAATCGTTAAAACAACAACATCATAAACGACAATAAAAGGAACAGTTAAAATGAAAGAGATTAAGAAAATTGCGAAAGCAGAGAATTTCAGCGCGATAAGCGTTGGCAAGCTGAACGGACTGGGTGAATATATGCTGCAACTCGGCCCCGGGGTGAAGATCCCGGGCAAGGTATTCGGGGGCGCGTCCCTTCAGGCTACCGGAAGCGAGTTCTCATTCCAGGTGTTCCAACCGGGGACGGAAACCGGATTCCTCCACACCCACAAGACCCACGAGGAACTTTATTTCTTCCTTGCCGGGAAGGGGGAGTTTCAGGTGGACGGAGAGGTGTTCCCCGTTGAAGAAGGCAGTGTGGTGCGCGTGTCTCCCGACGGGAAGCGCAGCGTGCGCAACAACGGGACGGCTCCCCTCGTGATGCTCTGCGTGCAGTATCGCGGCAACACGTTCACGGCAGAAGATGCGGCCGACGGCGTGATTCTGAACGGGCCGGTGAAGTGGTGATATATCCTTGCCTGCTGCAAAAAAGTGCTCCCTTTGTTGGAAGTGTGCGGTAAAAACAGCTAATTTTGCAGCGGAAATCTGCACGGAAAGACGAATGCAGGAACAGAAGGCTCACAAGAGCGTGGGTTTTTAAAGACATACGTATTTGCTGTTTGTTTCTTTCACAGTAAAACCGACCAAATTTAGCTCAAAAGAAACAAAGACGTGCGAATACATCCCAACGGGGTGTGTTCTATCGGCTTGTTTGGTTTGGGCTGGGTGCTTGGTCGTACCTTCTGTGGACT
>CAYPUJ010000156.1:0-4118 GCA_964413805.1 uncultured Bacteroides sp.
TCATATTATAAAAAAACAAAACGGATTGGACTGTTCCTGCAAATATTTGACTACCTTTCACTTCTGAATGTGAAAAAAAAACTATATTTGCAGCCCTGTATACCGTAGTTTTTAATCTAAAAAGTAATCATAATAAACAAACAAGTAAAATGCAAAACAAAGGATTCGTAAGGGTTTTTGCGGTATTACTCACACTGGTGTGTCTGTTCTATCTCTCCTTCTCTTTTGTGACTCGCCATTACGCCAACAAGGCGAAAGAGTATGCCAAAGGAGACCCGAAATTAGAGCAGGACTACCTCGACTCGCTGGCGAACGAAAAAGTGTGGTTTGGCAACTGGACCCTGAAAGACTGTCAAGAGATGGAAATCAGTTTAGGCTTGGACCTGAAGGGCGGTATGAACGTCATTCTGGAAGTGTCTGTGCCCGATGTCATCAAGGCACTGGCCGACAACAAGCCGGACGAAACATTCAACCAGGCCTTGTCCAACGCCGCACAGCAGGCCAAGACCAGCCAGGACGATGTCATCACCCTGTTCGTGAGGGAATATCACCGGCTGGCTCCCGATGCCTCGCTGGCACAACTGTTTGCCACCCAGCAACTGAAAGACAAAGTGAACCAACGCTCCACCGATGCCGAAGTGGAACGTGTGCTGCGCTCCGAGGTGAAGGCCGCCGTGGCCAACTCGTTCAACGTGCTCAGCACCCGTATCGACCGGTTCGGCGTGGTGCAGCCCAACATCCAGAGTCTGGAGGACAAGATGGGTCGCATCATGGTGGAACTGCCGGGCATCAAGGAGCCGGAACGTGTGAGAAAATTACTGCAAGGCTCCGCCAACCTAGAATTCTGGGAAACATACAATTCGCGTGAAATAGCCCCCATCCTGCAAGCCGCTGATGCCCGGTTGCGCACCCTCGTGGCCGAGGCCGACACCACGGCTGCCGACACGCAGGAAGAACCTGCCGTGGCTGCCACCAGCACAGCCGACAGCCTTGCCGCCGTGCTGAGGGGACAGGACACGCGGTCGGAAACGGCCACGCTGGCACAATTCAAGAAAGAGCACCCGCTGCTGGCCATCCTGCAAGTCAACCCCAACGGAGGCCCTGTGGCCGGCTATGCCAACTACAAGGACACGGCCGAAGTGAACCGCTACCTGTCCATGCCCGAAATACAGCGTACCCTGCCGAGGGACTTGCGGCTGAAGTGGGGCGTGTCGGCAGTCTCCACCGACCCGAAAGCACAGACCTTTGAACTCTATGCCATCCGCTCCACCGAACGCAACGGGCGTGCCCCGCTGGAAGGCGACGTGATCGTGGATGCCTACAACGAATACGACACTTACGGACACCCCGCCGTGGGCATGACGATGAACACCGACGGCGCGCGCCGCTGGGCACAGCTCACCAAAAAGAACATCGGCAACTGCATCGCCATCGTATTGGATGACTATGTGTACTCCGCACCGCGTGTCAACAACGAAATCACGGGCGGCCGCTCGCAAATCACCGGCAACTTCACCCCCGAAGAAGCCAAGGACCTGGCCAACGTGCTGAAGTCGGGTAAGATGCCCGCCCCCGCACACATCGTGCAGGAAGACATCGTAGGCCCGTCGCTGGGTGCGGCCTCCATCCGGGCAGGCTTCATCTCCTGCGTGGTGGCTTTCGTCCTGCTGATGGTGTATGTCTGCGCCCTGTACGGCTTCACGGCCGGTATGGTGGCCAACGGCGCCCTGCTGCTGAACATGTTCTTCACGTTCGGCATCCTGACTTCGTTCCAGGCCGCGCTCACCATGTCGGGCATTGCCGGTCTGGTGCTTTCGATCGGCATGGCGGTGGATGCCAACGTGCTCATCTTCGAGCGCACCAAGGAGGAACTGCGCAACGGCAAGAACTTGAAGAAAGCCCTGGCCGACGGTTACAAGAACGCCTTCTCGGCCATCTTCGACGCGAACTTCACTTCCATCATCACGGGTATCATCCTGTTCTACTTCGGCACGGGACCCATCCGGGGCTTCGCCACGACGCTGATCATCGGTATCGCCATCTCGTTCTTCACCGCCGTCTATCTGACGCGCCTGGTGTTCGACCACTACATAAGCAAGGACAAATGGCAACACCTCACGTTTGAGACCAAGTTCTCGAAAGGCGTGCTGCAAAACACGCACTACGACTTCATGAGCCGCAACAAGACGTGGTTCATCAGCACTGCAGTGGTGGTCTTGGTGTGCGTGGGCTTCCTGCTGACGCGCGGCCTGAGCCAGAGCATCGACTTCACGGGCGGACGCAACTACCAGGTACGCTTCGAGCAGCCCGTCGAGGCCGAACAGGTGCGTAGCCTGATGGAAGGTCAGTTTGACGATGCCAATGTGAACGCCATTGCCATCGGTACGGACGGGAAGACAATACGCATCACGACTAACTACCGTATCGACGAGGAAGGCAGCGAGATAGACTCTGAAATCGAAGCCAAGCTGTACGAAGTGCTGAAGCCCCTGCTGGCAGAAAGCACCACGCTGGAGCTGTTCATCGACCGCGACAATCAGGAAGGAGGCAGCATCATCAGTTCGCAGAAGGTGGGTCCGAGCATTGCCGACGACATGACGGTGGCAGCCATCTGGTCGGTCATCTTCGCGGTGGTGGCCATCGGCCTCTACATCCTGATACGCTTCCGCAACGTGGCGTTCAGCGTGGGTTCTATTGCTGCACTGGCATTTGACGCGGTGGGCATCCTGGGTCTCTACTCCATCCTTTGGGGCATCCTGCCTTTCTCGATGGAAATTGACCAGACATTCATCGGCGCCATCCTGACGGCCATCGGTTACTCCATCAACGACAAGGTGGTGATTTTCGACCGCGTGCGCGAGTACCTCCACCTCTATCCCAAGCGCACCACTTCCCAGCTGTTCAACGACTCGCTGAACTCTACGCTGACCCGTACATTCTTCACCGGTTCGTCCACGCTGATTGTGCTGCTCGTCATCTTCTTCCTGGGTGGTGAAAGCATCCGCAGCTTCTCGTTTGCCATGATTCTGGGTGTGGTAATCGGTACGTTCTCGTCGCTCTTCATCGGCTCGCCCATCGCATACAGCATGATGAAGCAGAAAAGGGAAAGACTGTTGAACAAAAACTAAGCCGACAAAAGCCAGGCATTCCGCACAGCTTTGGGCAATAATCAGCACGAGAGTGTGCCGGGGGAACGGAAACCACGTTCCCTCCGGCACACTCTCTTTTTCGGCAGGCACAGGCGTTTGGGCATCGGTGGCGCAGGCCACAGCCATCGTTCCCACCGGAAGGCGGGAAGGAAAGCACGGACGGCGGGAAGCGTTTCTGGCTTGCCCGCGAATTGGCTTATTGCCGCACGAATATCGTAAGCATTCGAATGCTTACAAAACAAAAATGCAAGGACGTTTTGCAGGGGGCATTGTGTCCAATTCTGTACCGGGCGTGCTCGAACAGGCATCTACCAAATGGAGTATCTTTCCCTCGCGGAAACAAACAAAACGGGCTGCAAACTACGGTGGGAGGTGAATCCCGTCCGTGGCTTGCAGCCCGTGCTTTGTAGTCGGAAGAATCTCTACGCTTCCCCCTTCATACCCACCAGTGGCGGCAGCGGCTGTTCGTTGGGGATGCGGATGGGGCCAAATGCCTGTTCGTACTTGCTGACGTTGTCCTGCAAGGCCAGCAACAGACGCTTGGCATGTTCGGGTGCCAGCACCACGCGCGACTTCACGCCTGCCTTGGCAAGCCCCGGCATCACCCGGATGAAATCGAGGATGAACTCGGAACTGGAGTGCGTGATGATGGCCAGGTTGGCATAGACGCCCTGGGCGGTTTCCTCGTCCAGGGCTATCTGCATCTGCTTGTTGTTGCTCGTATCGTTCATGGCAGCAATGAAATCAGTTTTTCTCTTCTTCTTTTGCCGCTTCCAGGGCATAATCGGTCACCGTCTTCTTGTTGGCCTGCATACGCTCGTATTCCTCCTTGGAGCCGACGATGATCTTCTCGAACTCGCGCTGGCCGGTACCGGCGGGAATGAGGTGTCCGCAGATGACGTTCTCCTTCATGCCCTCCAGGCGGTCTACCTTGCCGTTGATGGCAGCCTCGTTGAGCACCTTCGTGGT
>CAYPUJ010000157.1:0-3984 GCA_964413805.1 uncultured Bacteroides sp.
GGCATCGCTGCGGACAACCTTGCCGTGGCAAAAATACGCTCCAACCACGTGAAGTCGGGACTCATCGTCCGCCGGGGACTGACCGAAGCCTGCTTCACCACCCGCAACCACGCCAAGGGCGGCAACTTCGTCACCGTGCAGATTGCGATGCCTGCACCTTATAAATAAGTAAGTCATTGACGGTATATGCATCGTAGCGGCAAAGGCTCGAAGTACTGGTGGAGACCGGTAAACGCAACCATCACCCTGACACTTTCTTTAAATGAAGAATGAAGAATCCGTGTCGGATTGCCGGTCATCCTGAACGAAGTGAAGGATCTCCCGCTATCATCCCGTTATCATCCTGCTATCTTCCGCTGGCGGGACTACCGGCGGGAGATGCTTCGTTGACACTCAGCATGACAGACTGATGAAAGGATCTCCCGTTATCGCCCGCTATCTTCCGCTGGCGGGACTACCGGCGGGAGATGCTTCGTTGACACTCAGCATGACAGACTGATGAGCGGTTGACAGTTCTCGGACAGTCGGGGAATAAAAAAGACAAAACAGGCAAGGAGACAACCGGACACATATAGGGTACTTCTGAGAATTTTATGTTACCTTTGTATCGTAAACCATCAATGGACAGGAATATGGAAGTAGGAGACAAAGTACTCATTTCGCCCGACCTGACGCTGCAAAAAGAGTGGCTGCCGGGCACAGTTATCCAAGTGGAAAACAATCCGTTCGTGGGCATTGTCATCTCAGCGGAAACAGAAGACAGCAACGTGTTCTTCGGTCGGGAAGACTTGTTCAGGCTGGAAAAGGAGGAATTGTGTTTGCCATAAGTTTCGACATGACTGTTTCGAGCCTTGAGGAGCAGTACGGAAAGCCTTATAACCGTGCTTATTATGAAATCAAGGAATGCTTGAAGAAAAACGGTTTCGAGTGGATTCAAGGTAGTACATACCTCACCGTAAACGGGAATCTGAGCAATCTGTACAAGGCTATCAATGACCTTTGCAGGTTTGATTGGTTCAAGAAATCAGTCCGCGACATCCGAGCCTATAAAGTGGAAGACTGGTCGGACTTCACACAAATTGTGAAAGAAAGCTGAAAGTGAACACTCCCCATTTGTTTCGTCCCGCTTTTCTCTCCCGACAGAAAAAAGGCGGGACGCCTGTTTCCCGGCCTGCCCTGCGCCTCACACCATGAAGTCCTTGCGCCGCAGCACGAAGCTGTTGCTGAGGTACTTTTCGCGCACAATCTTGTTTTCGGCCAGTTCTTCGGGGGTTCCCTGGAAGAGGATTTTGCCTTCGAAAAGGAGGTAGGCACGGTCGGTGATGCTGAGCGTCTCCTGCACATTGTGGTCGGTGATGAGGATGCCGATGTTGCGGTCTTTCAGTTTCCACACGATTTGCTGGATGTCCTCCACCGCAATGGGGTCCACACCGGCAAAAGGCTCGTCGAGCATGATGAACTTGGGGTCGATGGCCAGGCAGCGGGCTATCTCGGTGCGGCGGCGTTCACCTCCGGAGAGCTGGTTTCCCTTGTTTTTGCGCACCTTCGCGATGCGGAACTCCGCAAGGAGGCTCTCCAGCTTCTCTTTCCTGTATTCCAGGGGCTTGCCGGTCATCTCGAGCACGGACATGATGTTGTCCTCCACACTCATCTGGCGGAACACCGATGCTTCCTGCGCCAGGTAGCCGATGCCTGCCTGCGCCCGCTTGTAGACGGGATAGCGGGTGATGTCGAGGTCGTTGAGGAATATGCGCCCCTCGTTGGGGGTAATCAGGCCCACGGTCATGTAGAACGAAGTGGTCTTCCCGGCCCCGTTCGGCCCCAGCAGCCCCACAATCTCCCCTTGCTTCACGTTGATGGAGACGTGGCTCACCACTGTACGCTTCCCGTATTTCTTCACCAGATCTTCCGTGCGGAGCACCATTTTAGTATCTTCCATGCTTTGCGTTATTTTGGCGCAAAAGTAGTAAAAAATAAGCTGAAAAGCCGTACATTTGCGGCCAAATACTTATAAGCTATGATAAAAGCCATTCGTACCGTAGGAAAATACCTGCTGCTGATGAGCCGCACGTTTGCCCGTCCGGAGAAGATGCGCATGTTTTTCCGCCAATACGTGGAAGAAATCGGGAAGCTGGGTGTCAACTCCATCGGCATCGTACTGCTCATCTCGTTTTTCATCGGTGCCGTCATCACCATCCAGATCAAGCTGAACATCGAAAGCCCCTTCATGCCGCGCTGGACGGTGGGCTACATCACACGCGAAATCATGTTGCTGGAGTTCTCCTCGGCCATCATGTGTCTCATCCTGGCGGGCAAGGTAGGCTCGAACATCGCTTCCGAACTGGGCACCATGCGCGTCACCCAGCAGATAGACGCGCTGGAAATCATGGGCATCAACTCGGCCAACTACCTGATTCTGCCCAAAATCCTGGCACTGGTGACCACCATCCCGCTGATGGTGGTGTTCAGCATCTTCGCGGGAATCATCGGCGCGTTCTGCACGTGCTGGTTCGGCGGCATCATGTCGGCGGTCGACCTGGAATACGGCCTGCAATACATGTTCGTGGAGTGGTTCGTGTGGAGCGGCATCATCAAGTCGCTGTTCTTCGCCTTCATCATCGCCAGCGTGTCGTCCTACTTCGGCTACAGCGTGGAGGGCGGCTCCATCGAGGTGGGCAAGGCATCGACCGACTCGGTGGTGTGCAGCAGCGTGCTCATCCTCTTCGCCGACCTGGTGCTGACGCAGCTGCTGAAGTTTTAGGCGACGCACCGACAAACAGAACCTACCCCACTCAAAAAAAACTGAAGGAATCCCATGATAGAACTGAAAGGAATCTGCAAATCGTTTGAAGAAAAACAAGTGCTGCACGACATCAATGCCACGTTCGAGAACGGCAAAACCAACCTCATCATCGGGCAAAGCGGTTCGGGCAAGACGGTGCTGATGAAGTGCATCGTGGGCCTGCTGACCCCCGAAAAGGGCGAACTGCTGTATGACAACCGCAACTTCCTGGCCCTGGGCAAGAAGGAAAAGAAGGCGTTGCGCCGCGAAATGGGCATGATATTCCAGAGCGGTGCCCTGTTCGACTCGATGACGGTGCTGGAAAACGTGATGTTTCCGCTCAACATGTTCTCCAACGACACCTACCGCGAACGCAAGCGCCGTGCCCTGTTCTGCCTGGACCGTGTGAACCTGAGCGACGCGGGGGAAAAGTATCCCGGCGAAATCAGCGGCGGTATGCAGAAGCGGGTGGCCATTGCCCGCGCCATCGCCCTCAACCCGCAATACCTCTTCTGCGACGAGCCCAACTCCGGACTCGACCCCAAGACTTCGCTCGTCATCGATGCCCTCATCCAGGACATCACCCGCGAGTATAACATGACCACCCTCATCAACACCCACGACATGAACTCGGTGATGGGCATCGGCGAGAAAATCATCTTCATCCACAGGGGCCACAAGGAGTGGGAAGGCAGCAAGGACGATATCTTCACCTCGAGCAACCAACGCCTAAACGACTTTGTCTTTGCGTCGGAACTGTTCCGGAAGGTAAAAGAGGTGGAGCTTCAGAACCTCGAAGGGTGACGGGAGGAAACACGGCGGTTTTCCACAACGGAATACCGCCTCTACTCTTAACAAACCTGTAATTCCTGGTTTCTTTGTTTAAACAATGTTATAGAACATATTTTTCCGCTTGGATGTTTTGCAGGTTTCGCAGAAGGCCGTATCTTTGCACTGTGTTTTTCATGGTATTAGATTTAAGGTTAACAAAGGTTGGGCTCAGCGGAGCCCTTTTTTATGCCTTTTCACCAGCTTTCAACTGCAACATACAACAGGAGTCCGCATCCGGCCAATGCACTGTTTTCTCACACCTATGCTTCAACCGCCAGGAATCCTTGGTTCAAGTGCCGATGATTATTGGATAAAATGCCGATGATTATAGAATCCTGCATTTATAGCACACAGAGGACACAGACTAAAGG
>CAYPUJ010000158.1:0-3984 GCA_964413805.1 uncultured Bacteroides sp.
TCACGGTTGGGGATGTCCAGCGTGTAGAGCTTCGTCACGGGGGAATAGTCCTTGATGGTGACGTATCCGCTCTGGTAGAGCAAGGGGGTGATGGTGTTCATGCGTTCGGTGGGTGCGTCAAACGAGGTGGCCACTACCTTCTGCCCGCCAATCTGCTGGGGCAGGACGTGAAACCTGCGCAGCATCTCGATGAGGTAGGTGGGCGTGCCGCTGCCGAACCAGTAGGAGCCGATTTCTCCTTGCGCGAAGGCACTGAACAGGCTGAACGGATTGTAGAGGTCGGGCGACGGCCAGGTGAAGTGGTAGCCGTCGTAGTTCTCCTTCAGCAGCCGCACGGCCTCTTCCTTGTCCACGCCCAGTTGGCGGGCCAGGTGGTCCAGATCGGCATCCATCTGCGTGCGCATCTCGGCCTCGGTGATGCCGCAGACGGCGGCATAGCTCTTGTCCATGCTGATGTTCTGCAGGTTGTTCAGTTCGCTGAAGATGCTCAGTTGCGAGAACTTGGTGATGCCCGTGAGGAACACAAAACGCAGGTGAGGGTCGCATGCTTTGAGCGGGCTGAGGAAGTTGCGCACGACGTTGCGGAGTGCGGGCAATTGTTCGGACTCGTGCGCCACGTCCAGGAGCGGAGCGTCGTATTCATCGACGAGCACCACCGCCTGCCTGCCCGTCTTCTCGTGGACGGCCCTGATCAGGTTCGTCAGGCGCACGTTGGTGTCTATCTCGTTGCCGGGGACGATGCCCAGCCGCATTTCGTTGTACTGCAGGAGGCTGTGCAGGTAGCGGTTCAGGGCTTCTTCTCCCATGTGCTTGCCCAGGCTCATGTCGAAGTGCAGCACGGGGTGGCTGTCCCATTCCTGCTCCAGCCGTTCGACGGCCAGTCCGGCAAAGAGTTCCTTCCTCCCCTCAAAGTAGGCGTGGAGCGTGCTGGTGAGCAGCGACTTGCCGAAACGGCGCGGGCGGCTCAGGAAGAGGTACTTGCCACTGCCGTGCGCCATGCGGTAGACGTACTCCGTCTTGTCGATGTACACGTAATTCTTCGTGATCAGTTCGGAGAAGGTCTGGATTCCCACCGGGTATCGTTTTCGTCTGTTCGTTTCCATACGCTTTGCTTTTGCGGTTAGCCGAATGCAAAGATACGATTATTTGAAGAAGAAAGAGGGAAGGACGGAGGAAAAGCTTGTGTTTGCAACAGGGAGAGCCCGCAAACACTGAATTAACACGCTGTCTGTAAGCGGTTTATAGATTGCCTGTACGGAGCGTGTTCCGTGCCTGTATGGAACGTGTTCCGTACCTGTATGGAGCACGCTCCACACCTGTACCGAAGAAACGCATTGCCTGTACCCGTCAGATGGCCTTCACTACGCCCCTTTCGGTTAATCTTCCTAAAACTTACCGCCGACGATGGACGGACATCGGAGAATCTTTTTACCTTTGCATCCTTGACAAAACAATATTAATTAGCGTTTGCTATTTATTCGATTATACTCCGAAACTTGGCCGTAGAAGAGTAATTAGTCCGAATAAGTTCTGTAAACGCCTGTGCCATAAGCGCGGGCAGAACTTATCTACTAATTACGGGTTAGGCCAAGTACCTGGAGTATAGGATAAGGGAAGCCTGCGCTTCCTTTTTTATCCGTACTCCCGGGCACTTGGCTTTTCCTGTATCATTCGGATATTTAGTTGCGTCTGAACCTTTTAATAGTAGCGCAACATGAAGGATTCATCCTCCGACGACACCCGCCGGATTAAGTCCAAAGAGCGTGTGTCTGCCTACGGGGAGGTGTTTACCGCCGACCGCGAGGTGAACGCCATGCTCGACCTTGTAAAGCCCGAAACGGAGCGCATCGAGTCGCGCTTCCTGGAGCCTGCCTGCGGCAACGGGAACTTCCTGGCCCGCATCCTGGAACGGAAGCTGGCCGTGGCCGGAAGACGGTATGCCGCTTCGCGCCCCGACTACGAACTGTATGCCCTCCTGGCCGTCGGCAGCCTCTACGGCATCGAAATCCAGATGGACAACGTGGTCGAATGCCGCGAACGCCTCTTCCGCCTTTTCTGCCGGACCTACCTTTCGCTCTTTCCCGAAGCCGATGCCGGGGGAGCATACCTGCAAAGCATCCGCTACGTCATCAGCCGCAACATCCTGTGGGGCGACGCGCTGACCCTGCGCACGCCGGACGGGCGCGAACCCATCACCTTCTGCGAATGGACAGCCGTGGGCGGCAACGGCACGGTGAAGCGGCGCGACTTCGACATGGACATGCTGCTGCGCAACCAGCCCATGACGGAGCCGAACCTCTTCTCCGACCTGGGCGACGAGGCCTTCATCCCCACCCCGAAGGCCGAATACCCTTTCGTGCACTACACACAACTCTACACACATGGAGACCGGACGCTATAACCCCGACGTGCTGTCGTGCCTGGCCAACCTGAGCAACGACGAGGTGTTCACACCGCCGCACGTGGTGAACCGTATGCTCGACCTGCTGCCGCCTTCGCTCTGGAGCAACCCGCAGGCCACCTTCCTCGACCCCGTGTGCAAGACGGGCGTCTTCCTGCGCGAGATAGCCCGCCGCCTCCTCGACGGGCTGGCCGACCAGATGCCCGATGTGCAGGAGCGGGTGAACCACATCATGACCCGCCAGCTCTTCGGCATTGCCATCACCGAACTCACCGCCCTGCTCTCGCGCCGCAGCCTCTATTGCAGCAAGCAGGCCGACGGCAGGTATTCCGTCTGCACCGGCTTCGACGACAGCCAGGGGAACATCCGTTACGCACCCCAACGGCACACGTGGGAACACGGGCGTTGCCGCTATTGCGGTGCCAGTCAGGCGGTGTACGAACGCGGCGAAGCGCAGGAAACGTATGCTTATCAGTTTATTCACACACATAATCCGGAAAAGATATTCAACATGAGGTTTGATGTTATTATTGGGAATCCGCCGTATCAGTTGGAAGATGGAGGAGCACAAGCCAGTGCAAAGCCCATATATCATCTGTTCATCGAGCAAGCGAAGAAACTTAATCCACATTATCTTGTAATGATTATCCCGGCACGATGGTATGCCGGTGGGAAAGGACTGGACGAGTTCAGAGACACCATGCTACACGATAAACGCATATTTACCCTACATGATTTTCCTGAAACTGACGAATGCTTTCCCGGTGTAAACATACGAGGAGGTATCTGCTACTTCCTTTGGGATTCTACGTATTGTGGGAATTGCATTGTGGTAAACCACAAGAAAGGGATGGAAGAAAATATATTGAAACGACCGTTATTAGAGAAAGGATGTAATATATTCATTCGATATAATGCAGCTATCAATATACTACGCAAAGTTAGGGCATTTAAAGAAAGCAGCTTTGCCAAAGTCGTCAGTACCCGTAAACCTTTTGGATTAGCTACTAACTTCAAAGCATTTTCCAATGAACGAAATTCTAAAGAAGATGTTTACCTATATCGCTTTGGGAAGAATGGTTTCATCAAAAGAGATTCAATAGAAAAGAATGAAAGTTGGGTCGATGAATATAAACCCAAATCGGTCATTAGAAATTTTTGCAAGCAAAGTGTAAGATAAAATCTCATTATAAATTCAATCGTACATCGTATCGCTTAACTCCTGCTTAAAAAGCAGTGCGTATTTCATGCAAAAAGAAAGCGAAATTTTCTAATGACCGATTTGGGATAAAGTATTAGTACCTTATGCCAGTCCTGGCGATGACTCATATCCACACCTCATATTATCTCAGCCTATAATAGCAGGAAAGGGCACATGCTGTACAGAGACCTATCTTGTCATTGGTCCATTTATTAATGAACAGAAATGTATTAACGTCGCTCAATATATGAAGACACGTTTTTTCCGCTTCATGATTCTTTTGGCTAAGAGTACCCAACACATAACAAACAAGGTCTATTCTTTCGTCCCCCTCCAAGACTTCTCCCACCCGTGGACGGACGAAATGCTCTACAAGAAATAC
>CAYPUJ010000159.1:0-3930 GCA_964413805.1 uncultured Bacteroides sp.
GTTTATTATTCTTCCTTTATGTCATTCAGGTCGAACCGATAAAAATAGTCCAGTTTCAACACCCTTGTACGTCCTGAGGCTCTGCCCCTTGCCTGCTTCTCCACAAATTCCTCATAAGACCTTACCGCATAGTGGTTTATACGGATAACATCCTGCTGCGGTTCGCGGTCACGAAAGTTCTTTCGTATAGGGTTGCCGTGCGAGTCGGCGGCATGGCCTGATATGCATGCCGCTTCATGACAACCGATCATGTTAAAAATACGTCGCGGATTTACAATACTCTTGACGTGCCGGTTGAGTATATGATTAAACTGTGAGTGGCATTTGAATCTCTCCATCATCGTTCCCGGCATTTTCTTCTTCATCCCACCGCTGCCGTATACCAGCCAGTTGATCTCTACAGCAGGAAAAGCCTCAAACCGATGCAAAAATTCCGGTATGGAATAGTCCTTTACCGGGACAATAAATTCGTCAAGGTCTATTAACGCGATCCAACGTGTATCTATGCGGTGCTTTTCAAAACAGTTGTCATAGGCGGTAAGCTGCATCTTGTGCCCCGGGAAATAAGTGTATTCAACTACTCCCGATTCGATGTATGGAGCAAGCACTTCCTTCGTACAGTCAGTACTTTCATTATCATAGATGTAGAATTTATCAACGCCTTTACTAAGATGCCATTCTATCCATTCCCTAAAATACGGCCCTTCATTCTTAGCAATGGCACATACTGCAAGATAATATTGAGGTTGTGTGTGATTGCGATGTAATTTGCAGATTAATTTAATTGCCTTTAACAGGCCATAACGTAAGATGCCACGCCAACGGTTGCGTGTCATTTTGAATGGTATTATTCCTGCTATGATTTCGGCATAGACCTTTTTCATTATTGACAGCTGTTATTAGTTTGCGGTAAAGTTAAAAGTAAAAATCGGGAGACAAAAAACATTGGTAGAAAATTTTAAGAAACTGTTTTGAATTAACCCAAGAAAAATGTTACAGCCCTGCATAAAGTTCGGAATCAGTAGGCCGATTCTGCTGAGACAGTGGGAATTATGGTACAGATTGCATCCCTACAAATCATGCTCAACAAATTCATCGGATAGAATGTTGGGAATGAAGACTTCTTGAATGAGGAACTTTTTAAATGAAGAATGAAAGAAATTCTTCATTCGCCGCGCAGCGGCCATTCTTCATTTAAAAGGTGGCTCAGGCATTTCTGGCCCGGAACTCTTTGGGTGACATCCCGGTGTGCTTCTTGAAGTAGCGGCCGAAGAACGACTGGTCGGGGAAGTGGTATTTCTCAGCTATTTCTTTCATGGAGAGGGTGGTGGATTGCAGGGCCACCTTCAGTTCCAGCATCAGCATTTCGTCAATGATGTTTTTGGCCGAGTTTTGCCCCATCTGTTGCGTGATGGACGAGAGGTAACGGGGGGAGATGCAGAGCCGTTGGGCATAGAAGCCCACGTCGCGCTGCGAGGTGCAGTAGGTGTGCGTCAGGTCGATGAACTGCTTGAACAGTTCCTCCTTGCGGTTGTAGCCGTTGGCCTGTCCGGGCGCGAGCAGGCGTTGTACCTTGTCGTAGGTGTCCAGGAAGAAGATTTGCAGCAGGTGCTGAGCGATGGCTTCGCGGAAACGGTTTTCTGTGTCGTCGACGGCTATTTCTGCCAGTTGGATAAGGCTTCTGATGGTCTGCCGGCCCTGCGGTTCGGTGCGGACGTGGCACGGATTGTTCTTCAGGTGGCGGAAGAAGGTCGGCTCGATGCGGAAGCCGGCAGCCTTGAACAACTCTTCGGAGAAAGCGAAGTAGCGGACGCTGAAGTCGGTGCTTGCGGCGGTGAGCGAGAGGACGGAGTTGGGCAGCATGATCATGCTCGTGTTGGGGAAGAGGCGGTATTGTTTGAGGTTGAGCGTGACGGTGGCCTCCCCCTGCTCGCAGAACAGCACCGCACCATTGTCTATCCTGATAAGGTGTCCGGCAAAGGAACTCAGGTTGTCGGTCCCGCTTCTGAAACTGTTTTGTGCCGTGGTTTGCAGTGGATTCATATTGCATCGGTTGGTTCTTGTTGCAAAGGTACGTTTCTTTTCCTGTTTTCGGATGTTCTGTAATGGGAAAATAGCTTCCTATAGGATTTTTGTTACCTTTGCGGTGAACTAAAACAAATTTGCACTTATGAAGAAATTACGATTGTTCTTTTTGGCCTGTGTGCTGTGCTCCGTCGCTGTGTCGTGGGGGCAGGCCCGCATTTCGATTCTGGGAGATTCCTACTCTACGTTCCGTGGCTATGTGGAGCCCGACACCAATGTCTGCTGGTATCCTGATGACAGGGAGCAGAACGACGTGCGTACCGTGGAAGATACCTGGTGGTATCGCCTGGTGCACGAGCATGGCTACCGCCTGGAGCGGAACAACTCCTTTTCCGGCGCCACGGTGTGCAACACGGGCTACCGGAAGGAGGACTATTCCGACCGTTCGTTCATCGCCCGGATGGACAACCTGGGGAATCCGGACATCATTCTGGTCTTTGGCGGCACCAACGACAGTTGGGCGGGAGTGCCCATCGGCGAGTTCCGGTATGGCAACCGGACGGAGCAGGACCTCTATGACTTCCGTCCGGCCTTCTGCTACCTGTTGGACTACCTGATTGAGCACTATCCTGATGCGGATGTGTACCACATCACCAACACGGGGCTTTCGGAAGAAATCACCGCTTCCATCGACGAGATATGCCGCCACTACAAGGTGACCAACATCGTCCTGCACGACATCGACAAGCAACGTGAACATCCCTCAGTGCAGGGCATGAAGAGCATAAGCGAGCAGGTGTGGGAATACCTTTCCGCCGGGCAGCGTTGAGTTTGCCCCGCGTTCCTTGGGGTAGATAGTGCCCTTCTCAGGCGACAAAGACAAGTCCCGCATCCCGGCGGCTGCTACGGATTATGGATGAAATATCCGCATTACAGATTCTCGATGATTCCGTTGCCCGGGAAGTGCATACCCGCGCTCACCAGTCCCTCCTGCCGGACGTATTCCATGAACTTCCTCCGGGTTTCGACGGCCTGTTCGCGGTTCATGTCGAAGTCGGGGCAAATGTCGGGGGCTTGCAGCTGCAGGCTTACACCGTGCATCAGGTCGCCTGCCACGAAGAGTCTGCCCAGCCGGTACACCGTGTGTCCGGGCGTGTGTCCGGGAGCGGCTAAGGGCAGGATGCCCAGCGGCAGCGTGTCGGTGTAGTCAAAGCGGTGCAGGCGGTCGGCGTATGCGTGCATGGCGCGTGCCGCCTTGCCGTTGGAATCTCCACGTGTCACCCAGAAGTCATATTCAGCTTCGGGTACGTAGACCTCCGCCCGTGCGAAGACAGCCGTGTCGGCTTGCAGCATCCCTCCGATGTGGTCGTTGTGGAAGTGGGTCAGTACCAGGTAGTCGATTTCATCGGGTGAGATGCCCAGCGAGTCGAGCCGCATCAGCAGGCAGCCCCCGTGTTCCGTGCCGTTGCCGGTGTCGAACAGCACTTTCTTGCCTTGCGTCTCCACCAGGAAACAGCTGATGGAGGAGGGCACACCCCCTTCGGGTGAAAGCTGTTCCACGCGGGCGGAGTCCTGCTTGCCGTAGAACAACCTGTTGGGCATCAGTTTGTCCGTGGCGTTGTCTTGCAGGGTGGTTACTTGCAGCGAGTCGATTTGCAGCCGGGTGATACCTTGGGGCAATGCTTCGTTTTCGCTTGGATTCGTTTCTTTTTTCACATTTCCACAGGAAGTTGCCAGCGACAAGGCAAGTACTCCTGTCAACCATTTCATTGTTTTCATCGTTTTTTTATTTTTAGAATTAGAGGGGATGGCCGTCCGTTTCGGTTTTGTTCCGGGCATAAAGATAGGGTATCCGGCGCACAACTCCAAGCATTTTCCTGTTTTTCTCTTCTTTCCCAGCGCACG
>CAYPUJ010000160.1:0-3923 GCA_964413805.1 uncultured Bacteroides sp.
TTGCGGGAGAGATATTCAGGCGGCTGCCGGGCTTTGGCCGAGGTAGCCGCCTTAGCATTGCCTCGGTAGCTACCTTGACATTCCCTCGGTAGCTACCTCGACCCTCCCTTGGTAGCTACCCCGGCCTCCCCTTGGTGGCTACCAAGGCAATTGCTTGATTGTCAGTATGGTGTATTCCTTTTTTGGGGGGTATAAAAAAAGGTGTAAATCTCGCATATTGCTTGATTTACACCCTTTATTGCGGAGAGACGGGGATTCGAACCCCGGATACCCTTTAGGGGTATACACGCTTTCCAGGCGTGCCTCTTCAACCACTCGAGCATCTCTCCATTCTTGTTCGGAAAGGTGGCTTTTCCGGTGTTGCAAACACCTCCGAAGCATTTCCGGCTGCAAAAGTAGGCTTTATTTTTGTTTCATCGTATGTTCTTCCCGTATATTTAACAAACTTTGTGAGGACGTTCCTCCGTTTTCCCGAAAAGCAGGAGGGCATTGTCTGCGGTTTGCTCCGCCATGATTTCGGGAGATTGCCCGTATATTTCCGCCACCTTCACCAAAGTGTCTTTCACAAAGGCACTTTCGTTTCGTTTGCCCCTGTGGGGCACGGGAGCCAGGTAGGGGGCATCCGTTTCCAGCACAAGCCGTTCCGGCGGGATGACGTGCAGGACGGCGGGGAGGTCGGACTTCCTGAAAGTGACGATGCCGTTGATGCCGATGTAGAAACCCGGAAATTCGAGCAGGCGTGCTGCCTCTTCGGCTGTGCCCGTAAAGCTGTGGAAGACACCGCGCAGGCCTGCGGACTTGTAGTCGGACAGGATTTCGCAGACAGGCTTGAAGGCGTTGCGGCTGTGAATCACGATGGGCAGCCGGAACTCCAAGGCCCATTCCACTTGCAGGCGGAAGGCGGTTTCCTGTTCCCGGCGGAAGGTTTCGTCCCAGTAGAGGTCGATGCCCGTTTCGCCGATTGCCACGAAGCGGTCGGCCGCCTGCTCCAGCCATTGGCGCACGAAACGGAGTTCATCGCGGTAGTCGGCACCGACCGAAGTGGGGTGCAAGCCTATCATGGGGGAGCAATATCCCTCGTAGTCCTTGCAGACCTGCAACAGGGCGGGGAGGGTGTTGCTGTCTATGTTGGGCATGAAGATGTGGGTCACTCCGGCCGCTTTGGCGCGTTCCATCACTTGCGGCAGGTCTTCCGCGAAATCCTCTAAAAACAGGTGGGCGTGTGAGTCTATCAGCTTCATGGTTTGTCGGGTGCGTTGCATGGCTTTTCGTTGGTCCGGTAGTAATATATCAGTCCGTATTCCTGGCAGATGCCTATGCGTTTTTCGTTGGGGGTCACATCTTCGAAATGTTTCTCCACCTGGTTCCAGATGTCCAGGATGAGGCTGTCGGCCTTTTCGCGCATGGAGGCGATGGCATCCAGGCTCCGCGAAGTCAATGCTTGCAGGTTTTTCTGCTTTTCGTAGCTTTCCATGAAGATGTCGTAGTGCACTCTCACTTTCGCTATTGTGGGGTTGTAGATGGGGATGCCTCCCTGTGTGGTGCGTCTGCTTTCTCCTTCGATGATTTTCTGTCCCCACCGGGCGATGGAGGCTTCCGTGCTCAGGTCGGGCACGTTGTTGTCCTTGGGAGGCAGGCCGTAGTATTCCTTGTGGGCCGCCTTTATCTCTGCACGGATGACTGCCAGGTTCAGCACCTGGATGAAGTGCGAGACGTACAGCCGGGCTGTTTTCACGTTGGCCTGGTGTTTGTGTCCGGCCTTGGCCTGGCGGTCGTAGCATTCGGTATAGTACATCTGTGCCGCCTCAAACCTGGGCAGGAAGTTGCGTGCTTCCGTCCATGTGTTCAGGGAGAAAGGCAGGTCGTATGTGTCCGATTCTTCCCCTTTCACCACGGCGGCCTTCAGCGCTCTAATCCGGGCTTGGTCGGTATTGGGCAGTCTTCTATAAGGCATCTTGCATACGGGGGGGTATTGGTTAGACGTTGCGGTACATCAGCTTTTCCATCAGTTGTTCCAGTGCCTGTTTCTTCGGAGCGCAGACCGACACGGCTTTCAGGCTTTCTCCGGCCAGGCGGCTGTAGGAAGCTATCTTGTCTTCGCAAAGCCTTTTCACGCCGATCTGGTTGTAGAGTGCCGTCATGGCAGCCACCTTTTCCGCCGGATCGAAACCTGTGGCTTCCAGCCATTGCGTCAAGACCCGACGTTGGGCCGTGTCGGCATGTTCCAGTGCCTGGATGAGCAGGTAGGTCTTCTTGTTGCACAAGATGTCCCCGCCGATGTTCTTGCCGAACACGCCGGGGTCGCCGTACACGTCCAGCAAGTCGTCCTTCAGCTGGAAAGCCACACCCAGGTTCATGCCGAAGGCGTAGAGGAGGTCGGCATCTTCGCCGGGGGCATCTGCCAGCAAGGCTCCTGTCTTCAGGCTGGCTGCCAACAGGACGGAGGTTTTCAGCCGGATCATTTCAAGGTAGTCCGCTTCTGTCACGTCCGTCCGGTGTTCGAACTCCATGTCCAGTTGCTGCCCTTCGCAGACTTCCAGCGCGGTCTGGCTGAACAGTTCCAGCACCTGTGCCAGCCGGTTGGCGGGACATTGTGCCATGTAGCGGTAGGCAAGCACCAGCATGGCATCGCCCGACAGGATGGCCGTGTTGTCATCCCACACCTTGTGCACGGTGGCTTTTCCCCTGCGGCGGTCGGCACGGTCCATGAGGTCGTCGTGCAGCAGGGTGTAGTTGTGGTAGATTTCGATGCCCGCAGCCGGGCCGTAGATGCGTTCCACGTCGTCGCGGTACAGGTTGTAGGCCATCAGCATCAGCAGGGGGCGGATGTGTTTTCCGCCGATGGAGAGCACATATTCGATGGGGGCGTACAGTCCTTTCGGGGGGCGGCTGTATTGCAGGCCTGCCATGTTTGTGCTTATTTTTTCCAGTAGTTCGTCTGTCGTAAACATATTTATCGTATCAGAAGTTCGTTAAGTGTCCTTTTTATAACCGGAATACTACGGGGATGGTATATCGCACCCTTACCGGCTGTCCGTGCCGTATGCCCGGTTTCCATCGGGGCATTTGGCTGAGAACCCGTGTAGCCTCCCCGTCTAACGTGGCGTGCACGCCTTGCAGGACACGGACGTCTGCAATGCTGCCGTCGCGGTTGACGATGAACTGTATCAGCACCTGCCCCTGTATGCGGTTGGCCAATGCCACGCGCGGATACCGGATGTGGCGGGTCAGATAGCGCATCAGGCCGGCAAGTCCCCCGTCGGGAAATTCGGGCATCCGTTCCACCACGTCGTACACCGTTTCTTCTGTCGCCGTTCCTTCTACTGCGGATTCGTCGGCAGGAATGCCGTCGCCGTTTCCCTCCACCGCTTCCGGCAGTACAAGCGGGATTTCCTCTTCCTCTGACCGGTTGTCAAGCACGGTCAGCACCGTTGCGGCGGGCTGTTCCTGCGACAAGGGTGGGGGAGCGGGTGGTTTAGGAGGCGCATAGGTGACGGGGATTTCAATCTCTTGCTCGTAGACGGGCATCTGAGACATCCGGTCTGTATCGTCCCCGTCGTCGCGGACGTTCCATTCGAGCGCGATGAACAGCAGTGACAATGCCACGACATAGCCCATCAGCAACCACGCGCTTCTTTTGTTCTCCAGGTCGGCTTCCGGTGCTTTTTTGATTTCCATCCTTGTTTCGTTCCTTGTCAGGGCAAATATACTCTTTTTTTTCTGTATAGCGCATTTTCCATGCTTTATTTCTCGTCATTTCTCACCATTTTTCATCGGTGTGGAGTTTTAGCCTGTCATTCTGTCAAACTTATTTCCTTCAAGTCCGCACCGACCACCGTAATGCGGGTTTCATACTTCCGCGCCCACCCGGACAGATGTCAGTTTGGGCATCCAAGGATACTTGGGCTTTTATCCTTGGATAC
>CAYPUJ010000161.1:0-3883 GCA_964413805.1 uncultured Bacteroides sp.
TTTATAAACTAAGTCAGTAGACACTTCATAAATTTGTATACTGCTTCAGTAGACACTTTTTGCTGTCGGTTTCCCGGTGACAGCTTCTATTTTCCAATCCACAATCGTTCTTTTCTCCTTATCGAAAGAGATGCCCACCTTCATCACCGGAAGTCCACAAAGTGCGAAACGTTCGGGATAGTTCTTCAGGTCGATCTGCTGCAGGGCCGCATCGGCACTCTTGTCCAGCTTCAGTTCTATAATATATAAGGTGGAGCGGGTATGCATCACCACGTCCACCCTGCCGTGCGGGGTACGGACCTCCACGTCGGCAAAGTGTCCGAGCAGGGTGAAAATCAGGTAGAGCATTTGCTGGTAGTGGCCTTCGTAGTGCGTGTTATCGCAATAAGGCACCGTGGAAAGCACGGCCTGCATCAACCGCAAGGCACCGTCCATATCGTTGAAGTGGATGCGTTCGGCCATTTCGCCCACCAAGGTATTGATTTGTGCCGGACGCTGCACATAGTTCGGAAGCAGGCTCCGCATCAGCCCGATGCGTACCTCCTTGTTCGGAATGTCCAACAGATAGAGGTCGGAGAAGTCCGAATAGCCTTTGATGGTGAGGTAACCGCTTTGGTAAAGCAAGGGGGTGATGTCTGTCACACTTTCCGTGGGAGAATCGAAGTCGCCCGATTCGCATTTGCGTCCGCCTATCTCCTGCGGGATTACCCGGTACTTGTTGAGCATTTCAACCAAATAGGTAGGTGTGCCGCTGCCAAACCAGAACGATTGCAGCTTTTCCTTGTTGAAGGCACCCAACAGGCTGTAGGGGTTGTAGATGTCAGGGGAGGGCCAGGTGAAGTGATACCCATCGTAGAAGTCTTTCAGCCGGGCAAGCATTTCTTCCTTGCTTATTTTCAGCTTGGCGGCCAGCATTTCCAGATCCACGGCCATCTGTGTGCGCATCTCTTCCTCGGTGATGCCGCAGATGGCGGCATACTTTTCATCCATGCTGATGTTCTCGATGTTGTTCAGCTCGCTGAAGATGCTCAACTGTGAGAACTTGGTGATGCCTGTCAGAAAAACGTAACGCAAATATTTGCCGCAAGCTTTGAGCGGACTGTAAAAATTGCGCATCACATTGCGGAGTACGGGCAACTGTTCGTCCTCGTGCACCACGTCAAGCAGGGGTGCGTCGTATTCATCAATCAGAACCACAACTTCCTTTCCGTACTTGGCACACGTGTCCATAATCAGGTTCTTGAAACGCAGGTTCACATCTTCTGTCTGCCTGGCATCGATTCCCTGTCGTATTTCATTATCTTGCAGTACATTGTGAAGGAAACGGTTCAACGCATCCCTGTCCATGTGTTTGCCCAGACTCATATCAAAGTGCAACACGGGATAAGATGTCCATTCCGTTTCCAACCGCCCGATGGCAAGCCCCTTGAACAATTCCTTTTGTCCCTCGAAATAGGCCCGGATCGTATCCGTGAGCAGCGACTTGCCGAAACGGCGCGGGCGACTCAGGAACATGTACTTGCTGTTGGAATGCGTCATACGGTAGACGTACTCCGTCTTGTCAATGTACAGGTAGTTCTCCTTACGAATAGTGGAAAACACCTGGATGCCAAACGGGTATTTCCGAACTTCAAGCGGGTTCATCGTTGTTCTTTGGTTTGATGTGTTACAAATGTAGGTATTTTCCTGCATTTGGCAAACAATTGACAAGGCTTTAGAATCAATTTCTTCTGATACGACATACCTCCATCCCCGTATGCCTGGCAATTTTTCCTTGCATGTCCCGGTTTTTCCGACCCGTTCACCGGTGCAGCCACACCGTCCGCAGATACCTTCGCCACACAGCCAGGTGCGGAGTGGTGCTGATTTCCCTGCAAATGTCCGTGCAGGTTCTTATCAGTTCATCCTTTCCTTTTTCCGGGTCTGTCGCCGTCAGCGCCATCACATTCAACGTCTCCCCGCCGACCTTGAAGCCCTGTATGGCTTTTACGGACGATTTTTCATCCGCCAGCACTTTATACAAAGTGGGAGCATAGTTGCGGAAGGACTCGACGGAGGTTCGTTTCCCGCAGCCCGTCGTTCCGCCCACCAGCTTCTCGTTGGCCTTGTCAGCCGTCAGGAAATACTCACCAAGAAAGGTGTTCCAGTTGGTGAAGAGGACGGTGCTGCCGTTGGCCTCCACTGTGCCGACGTGGGCATAATAGGCACTAGTGACAATCCTGTCCTCCTCCAGGCTCGGGTAGTAAGCCTCTTCCGTGATGTCTATCCTCCGGATGGTTTCCGTGAACCCTTCATGCCGCAGCGTAACCTCGTCACAGCCCGTTTCCATCCCCACACCGGATGTCGGGGTGAGGAACGGGCGGATGATGAGCGTCTTCCAGTTGTCTTTTACGTAGCCGGGATTGTCACGTTCGTAACGGATGAGTTCCAACACCTGTTCAGCATCCCCGCTGTCCAATCCGGCGATGTGTCTGCCCAATTCCTCGTCGCCCCGCCTGCGGAGCACCCGGCACAGTTCGGTCAGCGAAGGCTTGGCGGCCAGCCGGTCCACCATGTCATACAGCATGGGGAGCGTCTTTTCCCCATACCCGCAACCCTGCAGGATGCCGACAAGCAGGTCCACGGCGCGTTCCTTCACCGTCCCCACCGTCTGCCGGTCGCCCTCGGCATTGTGCAGACGCACGACATGAAAGTTCCACACGTTGGGGATGGAAACGGTGTAGTAAGCACCGGTTCCCAACGCTTTCATGCGGAACACAAGGCGTTTGTCGCGGCGGAAGCGTGCGAGGTATCCCTCGCGACCCGCCAGCGGCCCGTCAACCACCCTGACTATCTCGTTGGGTTCGCCGGTCTTGGGATTGAAGGCATAATCGGAGAAAGGACGTTCAAGAATGACCAGCCGGTCGGCGTAGTTCTCGTTGAAGTCCATGAAAGCCCGCATCTGTTCTTCGGGCACAGTCAACACTCCCGCCTTGCCACCCGGGCCTTCCGCGCGCCCGTACAGGAGGATGCCGTCGGGATAATGACTGGCGAGGAAGTCGGAAACGGCCTGTTGCGTGCCCAGGACGAACACAAACCCTGCAAACAGGGGCACCGTTTCTTCACGGCTGCCCCTGCGGATGTTCACCGTCGTGTGCGTGGGACAATAGACCTCCAGGATGTTTCCTGCCTCCTGTTTGTGCCGTTCCAGTATCCCGGCCAGTTTCTTCTCCTGGTGGGGAAGGGTGCGGACGATGAACCACCGGAAGTCAACCTTGTTCTGTTTGTCGCGGATGGGAGTCATCAGGGTGTGAATGCCGGCTACCGGACGCGGAAACCGGGCGGCGGGAGATAGTCTGTCTGAGAGAAGCATATTCGCTGCATTCCTCTCCTGACAATCGCATGAGAGTCCTGCAGTACCTTGTTTCAGGCGTAACGGCAGCATTCCGGACGAACCTCAGCGGCAATGGCCTACCGTTGTTATGTGGCGGGAAGGGCGGAGCGTTACGGTCTCCATCGTTTCTTTTTCCATGACCACAACTGTCTGATTATTTAATTATTGAATATCTCATGGATGCACGTTCATGTCACTCTACACAATATGAAGCGTACATTCCGGCCGCAAAGGTAGCAAAAAAGAATTAACAGGCAAACCTTTACTTCACGATTTATTTCCGGAAAATCACGGCTCTTTTATACTGTGCGCGGAACGTATTTGTCTGTGCATTTTATAGCACAAATTCATAACTGCGTGAAGTATAAAACAGTTCTGCAAGCAAAAAACGCTGAAACCGGGTCTGCTATTTTTTTGTTGCATGATTTTAGCTAACTTTGCCGCTGCAACCAAATAAAACGTTGAAGACCATGTGTTCGGAAGGCATCATTGAAAGGTACGTGAACTTTT
>CAYPUJ010000162.1:0-1487 GCA_964413805.1 uncultured Bacteroides sp.
CAGCTTGCGGCGCAGCTTGGTGATGAACACGTGCAGGCTGCGCTGGTTGAAGAACGAGTCGTCGCCCCAAAGCTCCAGCAGGATGTCGCGCATGTCCACCACCCGGTCGGGGTGTTCGCACAGGCGGCGCAGAATCTCGCTCTCGCGGTGGGAGAGTTCGGTTTCGGTGCCCCGGTGCAGCAGGCGTTGGGTGCGGGGCGTGAAGACGTAGGAACCAAGCTCGAACACCTCCTGTGTCCGGGGTGTGGGGAGGTTGCAGCCGGTGCGTCCCGCCAGTGCCCGGATGCGGACAATGAGTTCCTGCATACCGAAGGGTTTCTTCAGGTAGTCGTTGCCGCCCAGTCCGAAGCCCTCCACCACATCGTTGATGGCCGAGCGGGCGGTGAGGAAGAGCACGGGCGTCTGCGTGTCGGTGCGGCGGATGCGGCGCACCATCTCGAATCCGTCCATGCGGGGCATCATCACGTCGGCCACCAGCACGTCGGGCTTTTCCCGGAAGAACAGGCGCAACCCCTCTTCGCCGTCTCCGGCCAGCCGGAGGCGGAAGCCCTGGCCTTCCAGCGTGTCTTTGATGATCATGGCAAGGGTTTCCTCGTCCTCCACCAGCAGTACGTTTATCCGTTCATCCTTTTCCATTCTTCATTCCTGGTTCTTGAGTTTCACAATGAATTCGCTTCCCCGTCCCGCCTCGCTCTGCACTTCCACCGTGCCGCCGTGCTTATCCACCATCGTCCTGACATAGAACAGGCCGAGCCCGTAGCCTTTCACCTCATGCAGGTTGCCCGTGGGGACGCGGTAGAACTTGTCGAACACGTGTGCCTGCCTTTCCTTCGGGATGCCGATGCCCCGGTCGCGGACGGAGAGGACGAAGCACGCCTCCTCCGTGTGGCAGGCCAGTGTTATCTCCGCCCGGTCGGGCGAATACTTGATGGCGTTGTCCAGCAGGTTGCTTACGATGTTCGAGAAGTGCGTGCGGTCGGCTGTCACGGTCAGGTCGGGCGGGACGATGCGCAGATCGACGTCCACGGGCTTGTCTGCCTTCAGTCTGTGTTCCTCGATGAGGGGGACGACGGTTTCGCGCACGGGGAACGTCGTGAGGTGCAGGCGGAACGTCTTGCGCCGCTCCATCGAGAGGGAAAGAATCTGCTCCACCAGTTCGCCCAGCCGTTTCAGTTGTTCCCGGCAGATGCGCAGGTAGCGGATGCGCCGGGCTTCGTCGGCATCCGCCCCGAAGTTCAGCAGGGCATCGTTGGCGGCGTAGGCCACGGCGATGGGGGTCTTCAGTTCGTGGGTGATGTTGTTGGTGAAGTCGTCCTTCATCTCTTCCAGCGTGCGCTGGCGCAGCAGGATGCGGATGAGGTAGTGGAAGGAGAATCCCAGCACCGCAAGGATAATGGCCGACGTGGCCAGGATGCCCGCCATCTGGCGCAGCACCAGTCCTCCCAGTGGCTCTGTGGTAAGGAGGTAGAGCCGCTTTCCGTGCAGGT
>CAYPUJ010000162.1:1587-3799 GCA_964413805.1 uncultured Bacteroides sp.
CGGTAAGACTAAATAACACTTCCGGTAAGACTCCGTAAGCCGCCTTTGCCTGCCCTTCCCGGATTTTCTGCCGACCTTTGCCGCGTCCGTCCGGTCGAAGACGGAACATAAACATGCTTAACACAGATAACGCAATGAAACGAATGACTCTTTTGGCGCTTGCCACGCTTTGTGTGCAAGCCGTCTGCGCACAAGATGCGAAGACAGACAGTGTGGGAACCCTTTGGGCGGACAGCCTGGTGCAGACCTTGCCCGAAGTGATGGTGACGGGCGAGCGTCCCGTGGTACGTGCCTCGGGCGGCAAGCTGGAGTACGACCTGCCGCGCCTCATCGAAGGCAAGCCTGCGGACAACATCTACGACGCGCTGAAGTACCTGCCCGGCGTGACGGAGACGAACGGCCAGCTGACCCTCGGTATGCAAAGCATCACCGTCGTGCTGGACGGGAAAGTGACCAACATGAGCACCGAACAGCTTTACACCCTGCTGAAGTCGATGCCTGCCGACCGCATCGAGCGGGTGGACGTGATGTACAACGCCCCGGCACGCTACCAGGTGCGCGGCGCGATGATCGACGTGCGCCTGCGTCACCGCATCGGCGACCCCGGTGCGGTGCAGGGCGAAGCCTACGGCAAATATGACCAGAGCCACGAGGCCAGCTTCCAGGAGCGTGCTTCCTTGCTGTACAACGGTGAACGGTTCACTCTTGACTTTCTTTACTCGCACGACCACGGACGGAGCTACCACACCACCGACAAGGAAGCACGCCACTGGCAGGAGGCCACGGACGAAACTTTCCTCATTGAAAACCACGAGGTGATGAAGGGGCGCAGCCACCGCCACACCTTCCGCCTGGGCTCGGATTACCGGTTCGGTGAAAACCACGATTTGTCTTTCGTCTACAACGGCACCTACCGCACCAGTCACACAAACCAATATACCACGGGCACGCAGACAGCCACGAACTTCAGCAACGAGACTTCGTGGCTGCACAACGGGCGGGTGGACTACACGACCCCCATCGGCCTGAAGGCGGGCGCGGAGTTCACGTGGTACCGCACGCCGGGCAACCAGCTTCTGGCGAGCGAGATGGAGGGCACGCGCCTGGACTACTACGCCACCGACCTGCAACGCATCAACGTCTGGAAGTTCTACCTCTCGCAGGAGCACACGCTGAAAAACGGCTGGGGACTGAACTACGGGGCTGTCTACACCACGAGCGTGGACCACTCCAACCAACTCTATTCCAATGTAGAATCAGGAGTGGAAACTGAAGAATCGGCCTTGCCGTCGGACATGGTGTCGCGGCGGCGGGAGCAGACGCTGAACCTCTATGGGGGCTTCAGCAAGAGTTTCGGGCAGAAGCTGATGATGGACGTGTCGCTGGCGGGGGAGTGGTACAAGACAACCGTGTGGAACGAGTGGGACGTTTTCCCCGTGCTGAACCTGACATACCTGCCTGCATCGGGACACATTGTGCAACTTTCCTTCAACAGCGACAAGGACTATCCCGAATATTGGGCTGTGCAGGATGCCGTGTCCTACCTGGGCGGGGGCTACTCCGAGATACAGGGCAACCCGCTCCTGAAGCCTGAGAAAGACTACCAGGTTTCATTGAGCTACATCCTCCGCTCGAAGTACGTTTTCACTGCCTGGTTCAACCACAACAAGGACAAGACCATACAGACCCTCTACCAGTCGCCCGAAGAGTTGCTGGAGATATACAAATACCAGAACTTCGACTTCCGGCAGGAGGCGGGTCTCCAGGCTTCCGTCCCCTTCCGGGCGGGCAAGTGGCTGGACTCGCGCCTCACCCTGATAGGCTTGTGGCTGCGCGACAAGGACAGCGACTTCTACGACCTGCCCTTCGACCGCCGCACGTGGGCGGGAGTTGCCGTGCTGAACGCCACCTTCACCCTGCCCGTCAAGCCCGACATCCGCCTCACCCTGGACGGATTCTGCCAGGCCGGAGCCATACAGGGCACCTACGACCTGCCGGCCAGCGGCAACCTCGACCTGGGACTGCGCTACGCCTTCGCCCGTGGCAACTGCATCCTCACGGCCTGGTGCAAGGACATCTTCCAGACGGCGGGCATCAGTCCACGGATACGTTACGGGCGGCAGTGGGTGACGAACGACTATTCGTGCTACCGCAGCGTGGGCTTGTCTTTTGCGTGGAAGTTCGGCGGGTATCAGGAGAAGAAGCGGGAAGC
>CAYPUJ010000163.1:0-3676 GCA_964413805.1 uncultured Bacteroides sp.
TGCAGCCCCTCCCCGATCCGGGTGCCGGCATCAGCTGAAAACGCCGCTGAGATATTGTCTGGTGAGTTCGTGCTTGGGATTCTTGAAGAGTTCTTCGGCCGCGCCCTGCTCGATGACCTCACCCATGTACATGAAGACCACATGGTCGGCTATGCGGAGAGCCTGCCGCAAGGTGTGGGTCACCATGACGATGCCGTAGTGTTCGGACAGCTTGGTGAAGAGGTCTTCGATGTGTTTGCTCGATATGGGGTCGAGTGCCGAGGTGGACTCGTCGGCCAGGATGAACTGGGGCTCCACAGCCAGCCCCCGGGCAAGGCACAGCCGCTGTTGCTGCCCGATCGACAGGGCCGATGCCGGGCCGTGCAGGCGGTCTTTCACCTCCTCCCACAGGTTCACGTTCCTGAGGTGTTTCTCCACGATGCCGTCGAGTTTTTTGCGGTTGCGCACCCCATGTATGCGGCATCCGTAGGCGATGTTGTCGTATATCGACATGGGCAGCGGAGTGGGACGTTGCGAGAGCAGCCCTATCTTTTTCCGGATGTGGGTGATTTCGGCCTTGCGGTCGTATATGTCTTCTCCCCCCACCAGCACACGCCCCTTGACACGAAGGTGTTCCGTGGTGTCGATCATGCGGTTGATGCTGCGCAGCAGGGTGGTCTTGCCGCAGCCCGACGGACCGATGATGCAGGTTATCTTCTTGTCTTGCAGCGTGAGGTTGATGTCCTTCAGGATGTGGTTGTCCCGGATGTAGATGTTCAGTCCTTCAATCCGTATCACGCCATCCTGCTGCTTGCCGCGCTCTTCGGCGGGCAACGCCTTTTCCCCGCCGGCCGGGTTCAGGCGGTCGAATATCTGGCCGAACTGTAGTTTTCCTTTTTGCATCATTTGATTTTGTTTTTCGAGAAACGGTAAGTAATCATCCGCCCTACGATGCTCAGCACCAGCACGATGAGCGTGAGCAGCAGGGCGGCGGCATAGGCGCGTTCGCGCACCTCGGGCAACGGGCTGCTCAACTGGAAGAATATGGCCAGCGGCAGCGTGGCGGCAGGCTGGTCGAGCGAAGTCGGAATGCTGTCGGTGAATCCGGCTGTGAACATCACGCCCGCAGCATCGCCTATGGCGCGGCCCACGGACAGGAGGGTGGCCGTGGCGATGCCCGGCGCAATCTGCCGCATGGCCACTTTGATGGCCTCGAAGCGGGTGGCACCCAGCGAATAGGTGGCTTCGAGCAGATGCTTGGGCAGCTGGCGGGCCACTTCGTCCATCGACCGCACGAATATGGGAATGATGAGCAGCGTGATGACGATGATGCCGCCCAGAAGCGATGTCCGCAGCCCGCAGTATATCATGATAGTGAACCCGAAAGCGCCGTAGACGATGGAGGGTATGCCGTAGAGCACGTCGAACGACAGGCGGGTGATGTTGGCCAGCCTCGACCCGTTCTTCAGGTAGATGTTGATGTAGAACACAATCGGTATGCTGATAATCAGCCCCAGCAGGGTCGAAGCCCCCACGATGTAGAGCGAGCCTACGATGGCGTTGAGCACCCCGCCTTCTTTGCCGATGTAGAATCCCCCGCCGGGCAGCCGGGTCATCATCTCCCACGACATGGCCGGCCAGCCGTTGCGGATGATGGTGATGAGGATGCTGCCCAAAAAGGCGAAGACGAGCACGACGGAGATGACCATCAGCCCGATGAACAGTTTCTCAACAAGGAATTTTGTCTTCATGCGTCCGTTCTCCTTTTTAGGTTACATTTTATAGCTCCGCTCGATGTTGCGCAGCACCCAACGGGATATGATGTTGAACACCAGAATGATGAAAAACAGGATGAACGCGGCGAACATGAGTGCCGACTCGTAAAGCGGCAGCGACAGCATCTCGCCGTAGTTGTTGGCAATGAGGGCGGGCAACGGATAGCAGGGGTCGAAAAGCGACCGTGGCAGGGTGGCGGAGTTGCCGCACACCATGAGCACGGCAATGGTCTCGCCGAAGGCTTTCGAGATGGAAAGCACCACGGCGGCGATGATGCCGGGCATTGCCTTGCGCAGAATCACCTTCGTGCAGGTCTGCCACTTGGTGGCGCCCAGCGATGCCGAAGCCTCCCGGTAGTCTTGCGGCACGGTGGTGAATATCTCGATGAACAGGCTTACCAGTATGGGCAGTATCATGATGCCCAGCACGATGCCGCTTGCCAGCACGGTGTAGCCGCTGGTGTAGTCGACAAAGCGCGGCCCCAGCACGTCGGCAATCCACGGCACGATGATGAGCGTGCCCCACACGCCGTAGACCACGGACGGAATGCCCGCCAGGATGTCGAATATGGGGAAGACGATGCGTTTCACCCACGAACCGGCATACTCGGAAAGGAAGATGGCCGACAGCAGGGAGATGGGCAGAGCAATGGCGATGGAAAGTGCCGTGACGAAAAGTGTCCCGACGATGAAGGGGAGGAATCCGAATTCCCCGCTGAGCGGCTTCCATGCCGAGCCCGAAAGCAGGCTCCACAGCGAATGCTCCGAGAGGATGAGGCGGCTTTTGAAGAAGAGCCCTATCCCGATGGCAAACAGCAGGAGCAACGACAACGCCGTGAGGACAAGCATCATGCCACTGGCGGCTTTGTCCTTGAATATGCGTCGTTGCAAGAGTGATAAGTTCATTGCGCTGTCAGGGATTGAATATCTGAAGGTTCTGCTCTATCTTCGCTTGCGGCAGCGGAATGAATCCTGTCTCGACGGCATATTTCTGTCCTTCGGTAAGTGCGTACTTTATGAACTCCACGACTGCCGGCTCCTGCGGCACCCCGTTGCTCACCAGGTAGAGGTCGCGGGCGGGAGGCGACGGATAGCGGCCGTCGCTGATGGCGGCAATGAGGTCGGTGCTGCTGGCATAGAACTGCTCCTCTTCGTCGATTTGCCCGTTTTCGTTCACGTCAAGGGGGATGACGGCCAATCCTTCGTATGGCTTGTGGGTGCGCATGTCGTAGGCGTAGGCAATGTTGTTGTAGCCGATGCCCACACGGTCTTTCTGCACGGCTGCAGACACGCCCGGATCACCATAGACGGCTGTCCCTTGCAACTGCTCCTGCCGCTTGCCGAACCAGACCGCCCATGTCTCGGCCGCCCCGCAGGCATCCGACCGCGTATAGACATGCACAGGCAGGTTGCTTTCCGTTCCCAGGAAATCGCCATACGTGGCATATTGGTTGTTCCACATGGCAGCGGCTGTGGCTTTCGTCAGTCCCTTCCGGCATATCTCATCGTAGTGCGGATTGGCAACGTTGATTGTCGCAACGACGGCATCTTTCACGACCGCAAAGCCCAGTGCGCCTTTCTCCTTCTCCACATCGTAGATTTCGCGCGACACCATGCCGAGGTCCACAACCTTGGCGAGTGCGTCCGTCATGCCCTTCCCGGCACCGCCGCCCGATATGTCGATGCGCACATTGGGGTGGAGTTTCCGGAACTCCTCCGACCACTTCACTACCATCGGGTAGAGGGCAAACGCGCCCGAAAAAGAGATATTGCCTGTGAGTGTGTCTCCTGCGGAGGCAGAGCCGTCAGACGCTTCGCTTCTTCCCGACGCAGGCTTGCAGCCCGCCAGCAGGAGCAGCGAAAACAAAGTTGTAAACCATAGGGTTTTAGTGATTGTCCGCATCATGTTGCTTATCTGTTAA
>CAYPUJ010000164.1:0-3623 GCA_964413805.1 uncultured Bacteroides sp.
CACGCCAACATACTTAGAAACAAATACTTGACTTTCATCTTTTCTGTTTGTTTAATGATTAATATTAGGGTTTATTGTTCTTCTTCCACGTTTTGCGGTTTAATCGCTGTAAAGCATCATCTCCAGTTGCTTCAGGGCCAGTGTTGCCTCGTCCACTCCCTGTTCCTGCGCCGACTCCAGCAGGGTGCGTGCCGTGTTGTAGTCTTCCGTCAGCAGGGCATAGACACCCCGTGCGTAGACAGCCTGGGGCGATTGTCCGGCCTTGGCCAGGTAGCGGGCAGCGGCGGGAAGATCCTTGCGCTGCATGGCGGTGTTGGCGGCGTTCAGGTTGGCCACGGCATCGTCGGGATACATCCGCACCGCCGTTTCAAACACTTCGTTGAATGCTTCGCTGCCCGGCTCCATCGTCTGTGCCGCCATGTAGAACTCCTGCAGGCTCAGCTTCTGCGGGCGCGTCTTGAGGATGCGCAGTATCTCGGTGGTGTCGGTGTAGCTGCGTATCACGTATTCGATGCGGTAGTCCGAACGGCGCAGGGCGGGATAGCACACGCGCAGCAGATAGGCATAGTCTTCCGGATAGGATGCGCGGAGCTTCTGCTCCTTGGGATCGGGCCGGAGGGAGGTGTCGTCTATCAGCCGCAGGATGTCTTCGCGATGCTCCAGGGACGATTTCGCCACAAAGGCACGCAGCCCTTCCCAGTTCTCCGGCTCGTAGGAAGTCCGGATGAAGGTGTCGGGGAACTGGTACAACCCCGCCACGTAGCGGCGCAGTGCCTCGGTGCGTCCTTTGGCCAGCCGTTCGTTGTTGGCATACGAGCCTTCGGGCGAAGCAAAGCCCTTGATGCTGAGTGCGGACAGTGTGATGTCGGCATCGGCCTTCACGGAGTCGATGGTGGCCAGTATCTTGTCCAGTTCGGTGCGGTTGTTGCGGTAGTCGGGACGGATGTCCGTGCGCGACACGGGGAAGTCCACGTAGGCCGACTTCTCCAGGGAGCGCGTCTTGACGGTTTCCACCCGTGGCTGCACGTACACGAAGGCGGGCATGAAGGCCAGTGCCTCGCGGTAGCGGTTCAGTTCGTTCCACTGTTCGGCCAGGATGGAGCCGCAGCAGCCGTAGTCCTGCCGGCGGAGCATCAGGGTGGCACCGTTCATCCAGGGTTCGTAGGCCACGAGGTCTTGGTAGTCCACCCGGTCGGGCTTGTCCTTGCTGCGGTAGGTGAGTTCTTGCGACCCGGTGAGCATACTCTCGCCGTTGCGCACATAGTAGTAATAGCGTTGGCGGCCATACACCCCGATGGAGCGCAGTTCCAGCGAGTCTGCTCCCCGGCGCAGGCAGGGCGTGATGAGCACGGCGCGGTTGGCCTCCACGTCCAGGCTGTCCAGTTGCACGGCCATGCGCACGTCCATGTACTCGCCGTTGCGCTCCATGCGCAGGCTGTCGATGCCCACCGCTCCGACGTGCAGCGTTTGTGCCGTGCCTGCCATTGCCACGGCCCAGACCAGCGTGGATAAAAATGCGATTCGTTTCATTTTTCCTATTCAATCAATTAAAAACAATATACTAAACTGATGGCCGCCTTCGTAATCCCGAAGTAGTTGTGAGACAGGTCTTCTTCCATCTTCCGCCCGCAGCCCGTGAGCCTGAACCTGTCATAGCGGGCGTAGGCATAGCCGATGCCGATTTCCATCTCCAGGTTCCAGTGCTTGCCCAGCACGAAGTCGTAGCCGTAGCCCACGCCTGCCCCCAGGAACCAACCCTGGAAGCGGTTGTCGGACAAGGCCGAGAAGTCGGTGCCGAGGAAGGAAATGCTGTTCTCCAGCCCGCCCGCGTTGAAGGTGCCCCCGTGCAGGTGTACGCCCAGGAAGTGCCCCGCGAAACGGTCGCACAGCCAGTAGCGTGCTTCGGGCTGCACGAAGAAGTGCTTCCAACGCCGTTCGTGCGACATCACCCAGCCGTTGAAGTTGCCCGACACGTCCAATGTCCAGCGGGGAGCAAGCCCCACTTCCACGCCCGCGTTGATGGTGGCCGTGGCATCGTAGAGCAGGTTGGTCTTTACGGCCACCTTCTGCCCGTGTGCCGACAGGGAGAAGCAGAGCAGCCCCAACGCCAGAATCGTGTAATGTTTCAGTTTCATACCTAATTAAAGTTTTTTCGGTTTCCTATATAATAGTAAATATGTCAAGTCCACCGGTTGTCTGCCGGATTGCCGGCGGAGCAGGAGCCGGACGGGGGAGGCCGGATGCCTGTGTGCCCCGTTGAATTTCTTTACGACAAAGGTAAATCCTTTCGTTGTAAGGAATGGAACAGTATTACACGACTTGCGTATCAGTCTTACACGAATCCAAGTCTGTTTGGTGCGGGTATCAAAACGCGGTATCAGAATGACAAAAACGGTATCGGAAGTACAGAAACGGGGGAGGTAAAACCGGCGGGGCATCAGGAAAGGGACTGTCGCAAATATTCGGACGGGGTCATGCCCACGTACTCCCGGAAGTGGCGCAGGGCGGTCATTTTCGACTGGTAGCCCACGCTGAGAAAGGCATCGCGGATGGCAGTCACCTGCCCGGCATCCATCAGGTCGAGCAGGGCATCGATGCGGCGGCGGTTGACAAAATCCTTGTAACCGTCGTATCCGGCTTCTTTCACCAGCGCGCCGATGCGGGTGCGGTTTGAGCCGGACAGGGCGGCCAGGTGGTTCAGGGTGAGGTCGGGGTTGCGCCACACTTCTTCTTCGTCCATCAGCCTGCAGAGCCTCAGCCAGAGGGGGCGGCTGCTTTCGGAAACGCGGTCGGGCGTTCCGCTCCACAGCCGTATGTGTCCGGACGGTGCGGGCATGGGCGGGGTTTCTTCTGTCTCCGGCAGGAGTGCCGCGCCTGCTTCGGCTTTCTGCGGGGGCGGGGCGGCGTTCGCGGATCCGGCGGTGCGTGCCTTCTCCCGCAGCCAGAACACATAAAGCAGTACTCCGCACAGCAGCAACACCAGTGCCAGCAGGCAAAACGAAAGGTACAACAGGGCTTCTTTCCAATCCATAGTTCAAGATGGCGGACATGGTGCCTATAAGTTCCCCGGATTCGGCAGATATACAAAAAAGGCATGGGAACCTGTACTCTTGCCTATCCCACACTCAGGCTCTCGCATGCCTCCCCGTAAGGATAGGCAACGCAGTTAGCCCACGCCAAGATGATATGCAGCCCATCCGTCCGCGCAGGGCGGAAGCGAATGCTGATATACATCTCTGTGGACGTCTCCCGTTGCCTTTTTCTTCTTACGGGTCAAATTTGCGAGATTTGAGTGTAGAAGATAAGGTCGTAAACGCCTTTTCTTTTAATCGATAAAAGAAACCTCCCCACCCTCTGGCTAACCGGAGGTTCCCAGGGCAAAGGTAAAGGAAATCCGTGGATTGAGCAAATCGGATGGAGAATGAAGAATTAAGAATGAAGAATGAAGAGTGGAGAATGGAGAGTGAAGAATGAAGAATGAAGAGTGGATGCGGTCATGCTGAACAGAGTGAAGCATCTCCCGCTATCGGTGGGACGGAGGGGGTGCTTCACAGTGTTGGCTGTGTGTGATGGGGACTTTATACTGTGCGCGGAATGTATTTGTGCGTTTTATGGCACACAGA
>CAYPUJ010000165.1:0-3608 GCA_964413805.1 uncultured Bacteroides sp.
GGGCACAGCATTGTCCGCCGCCGCTTCCTCCTTGGCCTGCGCCAGTTCGTCCTGCTTCTTGCGTACAGCGGACAGGTCGGCTTCCAGCCGGCTGATTTCCTCCTTGTTGCGGTTGTACTGCTGCCGCAAGGAGGCCGCTTCTTCCACCGTGGCAGACGCGATTTGCTTCACCAATCCGGCATTCTCAGCTTCCAGGGCGTCTATCTGCGACTGCAAGGCCGCCGCTCCCGCGTTGTATTCGTTTTCCAGTTCGTCCAGGCCGGACAAGTCCAGTTCGTCATCGCCCGATACGGTGGTCCGCATGGCGCACTCCTTGGAATGGGCGTTCAGGCTTCCACCGCAACCACGGCATTTGTATTGGGTGCTTCCGCTGCCCAATGTCACACCATCATGGCAGGTCACGCTGACAATCACGCTCTCGCACCCTTGCAGCTTGGCTTCGTCCGTGGCCTGGTAATAGTGCTTGGCATCGCTGCCGATGACATAGGTGTATCCTTCCTCATTGTCGTTGAACTCCGACAATCGGGCGTTCAGCCCGGCCTTGAAAGTGTTCAGATCCATCGTGTACGAATCGAACACGTCTTCATACACCACCTCCTCACGGTTCCAGCTTCTGGTTGCCAGTATGCTGTATGCGTATGCCTTCTGTATCAGTTTGCCGCCCTTGGATATGTTGTAGCTGATGCGGGAGTAGCTGATGCCGTAGGTATAGCCGTCATTGGCCAGGTTCATCTGTTCCACCTGCGCCCTCGACCATCCGGCATACCGCTCTGAATTGCCGAGAATCTGCTCGGTCTGTGCGCTGTTGGGATAGAATCCGGCATCGGGAGTGTGGAAGCGCGTCCATTCCCCTCCGTAAATGATGCTGTTGTCATCCGTGGCCGGGGTGTAGTCACACAGGGTTTCCGTGCCGGCATCACGGCGGTAGATGTACCACCGCTGGGTGTAATATTGCCCGGCCGCCTCTTTCAGGTAGTCGCTTATCCACGAGGTGAGGTTATAGTTGTCTATTTGGAAAAGATTGGCGACACCCTCCGGCCCGCCGACCATCGAGAGCAGCGTATTGCCCACGGAATGTTCCAGTTGTCCGTACAGGTCGTAAGCATTCCCGGCCACTCGCGCAATGTCGCTTATCTTTCCGTTCAGCAAGCCGTCGAAACTGCTTTCACCCAGAATGGCATCCGTGAAATTGTCCGCACCTGCCGTGGCAAGACCGACACCCAAGTTATAGAGATGGTCTATGTCCTCTTTCAGGTTTTCCTTGGTAAAGTTGTGCTGTATATTGCCTAAATCGCCAAAGAAGGCATCCCAGTCGATGCCGCCGCTTTCCGACAGTTTGAACAACGGGGCAAACTGCGGGGCAATCTCCAGGAACACCACGTCCCGGAAAGACAACGTGCCATTTGTCACCACGGACTCGAACTGCATACAAAGGGCTTTCACCTCGGCGCAGACTTTCATCAGGTAACTGCCCCAATACAGGGCGGTCTGCGGGGAATGGAGCATCTGGCCTGCCACCGTCCATATCTTCGGCATGATCTTCGCGCTTACGAGGTTGTAAATGCGGCGGTAATAGTAGTTCTCCGTGCCGTCACCCCAGATGCCCAGGTCGGTAAGAGCCTTGCGGTCGAGGAACTTCGACAGGAAGATGCCCGCCGCTGCCACTTCTGCCGCGCTGTATTTGTCGAGTATGTCCTTCACTTGCTCGGTGTAATAGGCCTCGGTGGCCATTTCTGTGGCATAGGCGGCCGCCATGGCCGCCACGGTCTTCTTGTCGTAGTTGACACGCACGTATTGGGCTTCCGCCGAAAGGACGGAAGCGCACACGCATACCAACAGGACAAGAAGTTTTTTCATCGGTTTGTCAGGGCTTGGCAGTTTGATTGTTGGTATTGATTTGATTCTCAATCTTCCCTGTCTTCGCCTCACGGTCAAGGCAAAGCGAATACTGCCCGGAACACCATTGTTGTTCGGGAGCCTTGTAAACAATGTAGCCACGCTGTTGAAGCTCCTCGCTGGCAGCCAGCACGTCTTTCACGGAAAAGCCCCTTACCTTGCACAGCAGGCTTGCCGGATGCACGTAGAACACTTCGGGTCTCTTCTCGCTCTCCCAGATATAAATCAGGTAGAAGAACAATACGGTGGCCTCCTTGGAGAAGTTGCTGATCTCGTTGGCTTTCCAAAAGTCGTGGATGAATTTTTCTGCTTCCATAATGCTGAGTGTTATTAGTTGTTGATTGCTAAATTGTCGCTTTTCTTCTTGCGGTCAAGACGCAGCACCTTGCCGGCCTTGTTCACTTCCTGGGCAAAAGCCAAGGACTTGCCGATGCCGGACAGGTGCCAATCCCTGCAATAGGCTTCTATGGCTGCTTGATGGCCGCACCCCAATTCCGCTTTATAGAGTTTCAGGGCTTCCTTTTCCGCCCGCTCGGTGGTGTAGGTCATGTAGCATTCCCTCGGTTCTTCCACGCCGTACACCTCGCTGGCCGTGCCACGGCGGATGAATACCTCCCGGAAGAACGAGCGGCCCTCCTTGTTTTCCAAGCGGTTGATGGTGAATATCTTCTTGCACTCCACATCGGTCAGGCCGAGTATTGCCTTGATGCCGTCGAACCGTTCCCGGAACTTGCTTTGGTCAAGCAGCATCACCACATCGGAGTTGTTGATGATGGCTTCCTTGACGATTTCAGAGCCGATGATGTCCTGTATCTCCTGTGTCACCACGCCCACGCTTGCCCAGAACTTTCGGGCGGTCTTGTACATGAACTTGATGTATTCGGCCATCAACGGGCTTGCGATGGCTTTCCACGCTTCCTCAATGACCAAGACCTTGCGGTTCTTCTTCAGGCGCATTTTTTGCAGAAACACGTCCATGATAATCAGCGTCACGATGGGAAAAAGCAGCGGGTCATCTTTTATTGCATCGATTTCGAAGACGATGAACGTCTCGTCGAACAGGGTTCCGTCCATCTCCTCGTTCAACGTCTTATCGTGGTTGCCGCCTCGGTAAAAGTCCTTCATCATGTAGCGGTAGGTGGAGAGGTCGATGCCCGTAAGGTTGTTCTCGTGGCAGATGTCGGGGATGCGCTGCACGGAGTATTCATAGAAGGTGTTGAACGACAGGCTCTCCACTCTCAGTTCCTTGCGGCGGCTTTCAATCTCGTCAATCTCCCTTTCAATCCGTTGCAACCGTTCTTCTTCTGTTTTCCTGCCGTCACGGGCGTTGTTGCGGTCGTCCACCAACAGGCTCTTGCGCAAATCTTCCCGTTGGGGCGGAGTGAAGCCGTCAAAGCCGTTGAAATAGACATCGTAGTATTCGGTAATCACCTGGTCGATGAGCCTGTCCTCGGTCTTGCTGACCGTGCCCTGCGACCCTTTCCATATCAGCAGTACGAGATTCTTCAGGAAGCCCGTCTTTTCCACATTCAGCTCCTGGCGGTTGATGCGGAATTGGTTCATGGTAATCGGCTTTTCTTCCGTATAGCTGATGTACTTCCCGCCCAAGTATTCGCACAAGCCCTCGTAGCTGTTTCCCGTATCGACCATCACCACGTCGGTGTCCTGCTCGTGCAGCTGGCGCACCACGCTGTTGATATGGAAGCTCTTGC
>CAYPUJ010000166.1:0-3552 GCA_964413805.1 uncultured Bacteroides sp.
AATGGCACAAAAGTTCGGCAACACCTGGTGGAGCAGTGAATGGCTGCGCTCGCTCACCCACATCGACTACGAAAACCGCATACCGCGAGGTGCTTCGTATGCCCGCAAGGGACTTGTGAAGCAGATTGAACTGCAAGGCAACGTCATCACCGCCAAGGTGGCCGGAAGCCGTCCGCGACCTTACAGCATACAGATTACTGTCCCACGGTTCACGCCCAAAGAAGTGGACACGCTGATGAAGGAACTGACAGCCCGCCCCAACATCATCGCACGGCTGCTCAACCGGGAACTCGCCCCTGAAATATCGGACATTGCCCGGTCGTGCGGACTGAAGATTTTCCCCGAACGGTGGGACGACCTGCAAATGAGGTGCAGTTGCCCGGACTGGGCTGTGCCCTGCAAGCACCTGGCCGCCGTGGTCTATGTATTCAGCCTCGAAATAGACAACAACCCTTTCATCGTGTTCCGGATGCACGGGGTGGATCTGCCCGAGGAACTGAAAAAGCGGGGCATCACGGTGGACGACCTGCGGCAGGAAACCGAAGTGCCCGACATCAAGGAGGTGGCACGCCCTTTGCCGAAGAAGGAAGAAACAGCCACCGGCGTACCTGCCTTCCGGCGCATCGACTTCTCGAAACTGACCGACCGCTCGGAAGCCATGCTGATGCTCTTGCCGGACAATCCGCCCTTCTCGCCCAAAGGGAACTTCAAGGAAGAATATGCCACGGAACTGCGCCGCGTGAAGCGGAACGTGCAACGCTTCTTCAGCAACAAGTCCGGAAGGGAAGAACTGTTCCCCGTGCCTGCCCACCGCCTGCCCGAGGACATCGGCGTGGACGATGAAATAGAGCTGGCCTTCAACCACTACATGGTGTGGGAAGTGAAAGGACGCACCACCTATACCGAACAGACCCTGCCCCATGCCCTGCTACGCCTCAATCCGGACTTCCTGCCCGACTACCGCCCTTCGGTCATCGCCCTCTACCAGGCCCTGTTCTGCGCCCTGCACCTGCTGAACAAGGGAGCGGTGGCTCCCCAACTGCTGCGCCTGGCCGACAAGAACTACTTCATCCGCTGGACACCCGTCTACACGGACAGCCAGGTACACACGCTGATGGACGAACTGGACAGCCTCGTCCCGCACGGCCTGGTGAAAGTGAAGACCACCACCCGCGCGGCGGGAAAACCGGTGGAAAGGCCGGGCGAATGGCTGGTGTCGTTCTTCCTCAAGCCGCTGATGGGCAGGATGTCGGGCACCGGCGTGCGCACTTCCCTCTCCAACTTCTTCTTCAAAGGACAGATCTGCCCCTTCGACGGCGTGGGCGAAAAAGAAACGCCCGGAGGCATCAAGGCATGGCTCTCGGCCTACACGCTGCCCGAATCGGACTACCGCCCCGTGTTCAGCGTGGAAGAGAACCGGCAGGAGGGCTTCGACCTGCACATCGGCGTGGAAGACAAGCGGCAGGCAGAAGCCCGCATCGTGCCGCTCTGCGAGGTGCTGGAGTCGCCCGACTATGCAGCGACGCGCTTCCACATCCTGCGCAGCTTCAACCTTGTCTCCAACCTGCTGGAGGAGGTGAACCGCTACATCGCCGACGGCGCACGCAAGGCCGTGCACTACACCGACCGGACGTTCGTGCCCTTCCTGCTGCAAGTCATCCCGGCGGCACGGATGCTCGACATCAAGGTGTTCCTGCCCAAGTCGCTCGACCGGCTCATCCGCCCCAAGGCATCCATCTCGCTGAAGCGCAAGGCAGGGTCGGACAAAGGCTTCCTCAGCCTGGCAGACCTGTTCGCGTTCGACTGGGAAGTGGCGCTGGGCAAGGAGACGGTCACGGTGGACGAGTTCAAGGCACTGACGGACAAGGCCGACGGCCTCATCAGGTTCAAGCAAAGCTACATCTATGCCGATGCCGACACCTTGCAGAAGCTGCACGATGCCTTTACGCGCACCGGACGGCTGACACCCGCCCAGTTGCTGCAAGCCGCCCTGACGGAAGAGTTCGAATCGGCACCCATCCGCCTGTCCGACGAGGTGCGCCAACTCATCCGCGAACTGACCCGCCAGGAAAGCATTCCCCTGCCCGCCGGGCTGAACGCCACGCTCCGCCCCTACCAGGAACGAGGGTTTTCGTGGATGTACCGCAACGGACGCATCGGCTTCGGCTCCATCCTGGCCGATGACATGGGGCTGGGCAAGACCCTGCAAGCCATCACGCTGATGCTGAAACTGAAGGAAGAGGGACGGCTGGCAGACGGACGGGTGCTGGCCGTGGTGCCCACCGGACTGCTCACCAACTGGCAGGCGGAGATAGCGCGTTTCGCCCCGTCGCTCACCACTTTCGTCTATCACGGTGCGGGACGTTCGCTGAAGCAGTTTGATGCCGACATCCTGCTCACCACCTACGGCGTGCTGCGCTCCGACCAAAGCAAACTGAAGAAGCGGGAATGGACGCTCATGCTCATCGACGAGGCGCAGAACATCAAGAACCCGGACACCGCCCAGAGCAAGGCGGTGCGCGGCATCCCCGCCACGATGCACATCGCCCTCAGCGGCACCCCGGTGGAGAACCGCCTCAGCGAGTTCTGGAGCATCATGGACTTTGCCAACAAGGGGTATCTCGACACGCTGAAGTCCTTCAAAGAAACGTTTGCCAACCCCATCCAGCTCTACAACGACGAGGAGTGCGCCGCCCGTTTCCGCAAGGTGACGGCTCCCTTCATGATGCGGCGCATGAAGACCGACAAAAGCATCATTGCCGACCTGCCCGACAAGATAGAACGGGACGACTTCGCCCCGCTCACGACCGGGCAGGCAGCCCTCTACCACCAGACCCTCGAAGCCGCCATGACGGAGATAGAAGGCATCGACACCACCGACCACGAATCGCTCTTCAAGCGGCAGGGACTCATCCTGCAAATGATTCTTGCCCTGAAGCAAATCTGCAACCACCCGGCACAGTTCCTCAAGAACGGCGACGCACGCATCGAACTGTCGGGCAAGGCAGAGATGTTGGTGGACCGCGTCGGGAGCATCCTGGACAGTGGCGAGAAGGTGCTTGTCTTCACCCAGTTCCGCGAGATGGGCAGTATGCTGGTGCGCTTCATCGAAGAACGCACAGGCTGCCGCCCCCTGTTCTACCACGGCGGATGCAGCGTCAAGGCACGGCAGGAGATGGTGGACCGCTTCCAGAACCAACGTGCCGACAAGGTGTTCGTGCTCTCGCTCAAAGCCGCCGGCACGGGACTGAACCTCACGGCGGCCTCGCACGTCATCCACTACGACCTGTGGTGGAACCCCGCCGTCGAGGCACAGGCCACCGACCGCGCCTACCGCATCGGGCAGCAGCGCAACGTCATGGTGCATCGCTTCATCACCAAAGACACTTTCGAGGAACGCATCAACGACATGATTCAACAGAAGAAACACCTGGCGGACATGACCGTGGCCAGCGGTGAAAGCTGGATAGGCAAGCTGAGCAACCAAGAACTGAGGGAGATATTCGGATAAGGGAAAAGTCCGGGCAAACCGTTGTCCATCCGGCTGGAAAA
>CAYPUJ010000167.1:0-3491 GCA_964413805.1 uncultured Bacteroides sp.
TACTTTAGGTGTTTGTCGTGTCAATGTCTTTTCTTTTTAGTACGCTTCCCTGTATTTCCTTTCTTCTTTGTCCTGCAACATGCCGAGGTAGGAAGCGTAGCGCGACTGACTGATGGCGTGCTCCTCCACGGCACGGCGTACAGCGCAACCCGGTTCGTGACGGTGGGTGCAGTTGCCGTAGCGGCATCCGGCCGATGTGCGGAATATTTCGGGGAAGTAATGGCCGATTTCTTCCACCTCCATGTCAAACGTGCCAAAGCCCTTGATGCCCGGCGTGTCAATGATGTAACCGCCGTTGCCGACGGGATACATCTCAGAGAAGGTGGTGGTGTGCATTCCTTTGTTGTGTGCTGCCGATATTTCTCCCGTGCGTGCGGCGGTGCCGGGCAGGATGGCGTTGAGCAAAGTGGATTTGCCCACGCCCGAATTGCCGGAGAAGAGGGTGACATTGCCTTCAAGTGCCTCTTTGAGGACTTCAAGACCCGTGCCTTGCGTGGCCGAGACCTTGTGGCAGGGATAGCCGATGGATTCGTATAGGCGGACAAGCCCTTCCAAGTAGCGCATATCGTCCTCGCCGTAGAGGTCGGTCTTGTTGAACACGAGGCGGACGGGCACGCGGTAAGCCTCGGCCGTGGCCAGGAAGCGGTCGATGAAGGTGGTGGACGTTTCCGGATAGTTGACGGTGACCACCAGCATACATTGGTCGAGGTTGGCGGCCAGGATGTGCGACTGTTTCGAGAGATTGGAGGCACGGCGGATGATGTAGTTCCGCCGGTCTTCTATCTCGGTGATGAAAGCCGTCCCCTCGCGGTTCACGGCTATCTGCACACGGTCGCCCACTGCCACAGGGTTGGTGCTGCGGATGCCTTTCAGGCGGAAGTTTCCTTTCACCTTGCACTCTACGTCGTGCCCGTCGTCGGTGCGGACGATGTACCAGCTACCGGTATTCTTGATGACAAGTCCGTTCATAGACTTGTTAAATGAAGAATTGGTGCGTGTCTGTTTGTCGTTGCGTGTGCTACCCATTCTTCATAGATTTCGTTTACACCGTCATTATTTCCTTGTCTTTGACAGCCAGCATATCATCGATCTGCTTGATGTACTTGTCGTGCAGCTTCTGGAGTTTTTCCTCTCCGCCTTTCTGTGCGTCTTCAGCCAGGCCGTCTTTCACGGCCTTCTTCAGCGCGTCGATGGCCTCGCGTCTCCCGTTGCGCACGCTCACCTTGGCATTCTCGGCCTCGGCTTTGCATTGCTTGGCCAGCTGCTTGCGGCGTTCTTCGGTGAGGGGAGGGATGCCGATGCGGATGATTTCTCCGTTATTTTCGGGCATGATGCCCAGCGAGGAGTCGATGATGGCCTTCTCGATGACGCGGAACATGCTTTTGTCCCACGGCTTGATGGCGATGGTGCGTGCGTCGGGGGTGGTGATGGCGGCCACGTTGTTGATGGGTACCATCGACCCGTAGGAATCCACGCGGATGCCGTCCAGCAGGCGGGTGTCAGCCTTGCCGGCACGGATGTGTGCCAAGGTTTCTTCCAGGTACATGACAGCCATGTCCATTTTCTCTTGGGCTTCGCCAAGGATGTCTTTTACATCTTTCATATTGGATAAAATGTGATTAGTATTGGTTGATGGCACAAAGATATGAGTAATTCTTCACTCTTCGTTCTGCAGTATTCATTTAATTGTGCACCAGCGTGCCGATTTCTTCGCCCGAGACGACTTTCCTGAGATTGCCCGGCGTGTCCATGTCGAAGACGATGATGGGCAGGTTGTTTTCCTTGCACATGCAGGTGGCAGTGAGGTCCATCACGCGCAGGCCGCGGGCGAGGACTTCGTCGTAGGTGATGTTGTCGAACTTCATGGCCGTGGGGTCTTTCTCCGGGTCGGCGGTGTAGATGCCGTCCACGCGGGTGCCCTTCAGCATCACGTCGGCTTCAATCTCGATGCCGCGCAGCGAGGATCCCGTGTCGGTGGTGAAGAAAGGGTTGCCCGTGCCTGCGGACATGATGACCACTTCGCCCGCCTCCAGGCACTCGATGGCTCGCCATTTGTTGTAGAACTCGCCGAAGGGCTCCATGCGCACGGCTGTCAGCACGCGGGCTTTGACACCGGTGGCCTCCAGGGCGGAGCTGAGTGCCAGGCTGTTGATGACCGTGGCCAGCATACCCATCTGGTCACCCTTCACGCGGTCGAAGCCCTGCATGGCTCCGCTCAGTCCCCGGAAGATGTTGCCCCCGCCGATGACGATGCCTATCTGCACACCCATCGCATGGATTTCTTTTATCTGTTCGGCGTATTGCACCAGCCGTTGGTCGTCGAAGATGCCCGGCCGGTCGCCCTTCAGGCTCTCGCCGCTGAGTTTGAGTAGGATTCTTTTGTAGCGTGTTTCCATTTGCTATGTTTCTTTTGGGAGTTTATAATGTTTCTATTTCTTTCTGTGAGAGGCCGGTCATATCGGCTATGGTTTCGGCAGAAAGCCCGTTCGCTTTCATCTTGCGGGCGATGGAGATGCTTTGTTGTCTTTTGCCTTGCTCCATCCCTTTGGCGATGCCTTGCTCCATCCCTTTGGCGATGCCTTGCTCCATCCCTTTGGCGATGCCCTGTTCCATTCCTTTGGCGATACCTTGTTCCATTCCTTTTTCCATGCCCAGCTTCATGCCTTTCTCCATGCCCCGTGCCAGTCCGCGTCTTTCGGCACTGTTGTACAGTGTCTTTTCCACGCTGATGCCGTCCCAGAACTTTTCGTATCCAAGTAGTTGCGCATCGGTGAAGGCCGATTCTTCCAGTTCGTTGACGGCTTTCTTCACTTGCGGATTGGCCATCAGGTCGGCGGGCACTTCGCGGGTTTGGTCGTCTATCTCGGTGAGGTAGCGCAGCCAGAGCACTTGCATTTTCTTCTCGCTGTAGGTGTGGGGGGTGAACTTGGGCAGTTCGACGAACACCAGGTGCAGGCCGTCGATGATGCGGCTTGTGTATTGCTCGTGCACGAGGCGGTAGTAGTGGTAGTAGCCTTTGAGGTCAGGCTCGAAGACATCGTTCACCAGGTTGAGCGAATAGACGGGCTGCAGCAGCTTGTAGTCTTCCCCTGTCTTGATTTGGCGCACGTAGGCTTTCGATGCGTTGAACAGGACACGTTGCCTGTATTCGGGCGACCATATCATCTGCATTTCCACAATGAACTGGCGGCCTTGCTTGTCGCGGCAACGCACGTCCACGATGCTGTTCTTGCGCATCGGATTGTTGGGCACCATTTCGGCGGGAAGATATTCCACGTGCGTCACTTCCTGTTCGGGTGTCAGGGGAAGCAAGGCGTTCAGCAGGCTCATCACCAGATCGGGATGTTCGCCGAATACGCGCTTGAACGTCAGGTCTGCTTTTGGGTCAAGATATCTCATGGTGTAAATAGGGTATTTCGCCGGGGCAAAGATACGTTTTTCCAGCCGGATGGACAACGGTTTGCCCGGACTTTTCCCTTATCCGAATATCT
>CAYPUJ010000168.1:0-3444 GCA_964413805.1 uncultured Bacteroides sp.
TCGTGTAGGGAAAGAGTGTAGATCTCGGTGGTCGCCGTATCATTAAAAAAAAAAACGGGCCAAGGTGATAGAAGCCGAAGCCGAAGTGCCCAAAGCGATGGCCGAAGCTTTCCGCAACGGCAACCTCGGCATCATGGACTACTACCGCATGAAAAATATCGAAGCTGACACCTCCATGCGCGAGACTATCGCACGTCCGACATCTGGCACAGGGATGTCTGGAAAACAGTGAAATGAACACAAACCATAATGAAAAAACATTTTGCACCTTCCGAACTCATTATCAATGACGATGGAAGCATTTTCCACCTGCATGTCCGTCCCGAATGGCTCGCCGAAAAGGTAATTCTCGTAGGTGACCCGGGACGGGTAGCCCTTGTGGCACAACATCTCACCAACCAAGAATGTAACGTGGAGAGCCGCGAATTTCACACCGTGACGGGTACCTACAAAGACAAACGCATCACTGTGGTGTCTACCGGCATCGGATGCGACAACATCGACATCGTACTCAACGAAATAGATGCCTTGGCCAACATAGACTTCAGGACACGCGAGGAAAAGACACAACAGCGACAACTCGACATAGTACGTATCGGAACTTGTGGAGGCTTGCAACCCTACACTCCTGTAGGTACTTTCATCTGTTCGGCAACCTCCATCGGCTTTGACGGACTGCTGAATTTTTATGCCGGCCGAAATGCCGTGTGCGACCTTCCCATGGAACAAGCCTTCCTCCTCCACATGGGATGGACTGGCAACCTTTGCACCCCGGTACCCTATGTCGTCCATGCCGATGCAGACATAGTAGAACGCATCGCCGGAGAAGACATGGTGCGGGGCATCACCATTGCAGCCAACGGCTTCTTCGGGCCACAGGGACGCGAATTGCGCATCCCATTGGCCGATCCACACCAGAACGAGAAGATAGAATCGTTTGAGTACCGGGGCCGCCGCATCACCAATTTCGAGATGGAAAGTTCTGCCTTGGCCGGCCTCTCCCGCCTCATGGGGCACCGCGCCACCACCGTCTGCATGGTCATAGCCAACCGCTTGGCCCACGAAGCAAACACTGGCTATAAGAACGCCATCGGTATGCTGATAGAGTCCGTGCTGGAAAGAATATGAAAGAAGTCATCTATATCTTCCTGGCCGGGGGTGCAGGAAGCGTACTGCGTTACACCGTACAACTCCTGATGCACGAACGCATCCATCCCTACCACTTCCCGTGGGCCACGTTCACGGTCAATGTGGCAGGGAGTTTCCTCATTGGCCTTTTCTATGCCCTTTCCGTGCGCCTACATCTCTCATCTGAAGTACGCTTGCTGCTTACCACCGGTCTGTGTGGAGGATTCACGACTTTTTCCACTTTCTGCAACGAAAATCTAACCCTCCTGCGTCAAGGACATACCATCACCTTTGCTTTCTACACAGGGCTGAGTCTGGTGCTGGGTATTGCGGGTGTATGGGCAGGAAGTGTCATCGGAGAGGGAATTAAATAGAAAGACTTCAAGATAAAGAAGAAAAACAAAAAAGATACATGGAACCAACATTCAAACAAGCATCCGATATCGATAAAGAAGAACGTTACCGCCTCTTCCTGAAGCAATTGTCCGCCCTTATCAAAGACGAAACCGATGAAACAGCCCTGTTGGCCAACACCAGTGCCGCCCTGCATGAAGCTTTCGGCTTCTTTTGGGTAGGCTTCTATCTGGTAAAGAATGACGAACTCGTGCTCGGTCCATTCCAGGGGAGCGTGGCCTGTTACCGTATCCGGTGCGGACGGGGTGTATGCGGAACAGCATGGGAGAAAATGCAGACACTGATAGTCCCCGATGTAGAACAATTTCCCGGACATATAGCCTGCAGTTCGCTTTCGCGCTCCGAAATCGTAGTGCCCATCATAACCGACAATGAAGTGAGAGGCGTGCTTGACATAGACTCCGACCAACTCAACGCCTTCGATGAAATCGACCGCAGATACTTAGAAGAAGTCACAAGCACCCTTGCCGGCAAACTATATAAGCACCCTATTTCATAAAAACAGAAAAGAAAATTCATGAACGACATACAAGATACCATCTGCGCCATAGCCACCGCACAAGGCGGAGCCATCGGAATCATCCGTGTGTCCGGCCCCGAAGCCATTGCCATCACAGACAGCATCTTCACTCCCGTAGGCACTCCTACCCCCTTAGCAGAACGTAACCCTTATACACAGACTTTCGGACATATCAAGAACGACAAGGGTGAATTGGTTGACGAAGTATTGGTCAGCCTTTTCCGTGCCCCCCACTCCTATACGGGCGAAGATTCCACTGAAATTTCCTGTCACGGTTCTCCCTACATCCTCAGCCAGGTGATGCAACTCCTCATCACCCACGGATGCCGTTCGGCTCATCCGGGCGAGTACACCCAACGGGCTTTCCTCAACGGCAAAATGGACCTTTGTCAGGCTGAAGCCGTAGCTGACCTTATCGCTTCGACCTCTGCCGGACAACATCGGCTGGCACTCAATCAGATGCGTGGCGGCTTCAGCCATGAACTGAAAAGATTGCGCGACCAGTTGCTCCATCTTACCTCGCTCATGGAACTGGAACTGGATTTCTCCGACCACGAAGAACTGGAGTTTGCCGACCGTAGCGAACTGCGTACCCTGACCGACCGTATTGAGGTGGTGATGGCACGTTTGGCTCACTCGTTCAGTGTGGGGAATGCCATTAAAAACGGCATTCCTGTCGCTATCATTGGTGAAACGAATGCCGGTAAATCCACTTTACTCAATGCATTGCTGAATGAAGAAAAAGCCATCGTAAGCGATATTCACGGAACAACCCGCGACATCATTGAAGACACGGTAAATCTCGATGGACTAACGTTCCGCTTCATCGATACGGCAGGTATCCGCGAGACACACGACACCATCGAAATGCTGGGAATCGAGCGCACATTCCAAAAAATCGAACAAGCCGCCATCGTCCTATGGGTAATCGACCAGACAGAGGCCGACCGGCAAATCTCCCTGTTAGCCGACAAACTGCTTCCAATATGTACAGATAAGACTCTGATAGTGGTACTGAACAAAGCCGACCTCCCATCGGCCTCCACTTCTATCGGCATGAACAACTTTCCCCCAGACACCCGCCTTGTCACCCTCTCTGCCAAATACAAAAAGGGGTTGGATCAGCTTCAGTCTCTACTCATCGCAGTCGCCCACCCTTCCACATTGTCACAAAACGATGTCGTGGTGAGCAACATCCGCCACTACGAAGCCCTTACACATGCTCTTGAGGCCATCCATCGTGTGCAAGAGAGCCTTTCCACAACCCTTTCCAGCGACTTCATTGCTCAGGATCTCCGCGAATGCCTCTATCATTTATCAGATATCGTAGGAGAATTGACAACTGATGAGGTGTTAGGGAATATATTTAGCAAGTTCTGCAT
>CAYPUJ010000169.1:0-3434 GCA_964413805.1 uncultured Bacteroides sp.
CCATGCGTGAAGAAGAACTGGAAAAAATAAGGAAATCGTTCGTCCGGGCGAAAGGATGCAGCACGGGAACCGCCTGCCTGATGAGCGTCATACGCTATTACGGCGGTACGGCAGACCCCGACCGGATGGAAGAATGGTGTACGGAAGATAAAAACGAACTGAAATCCATGCGCCGTGCCGCCGGCAGGATGCACATGGATGTACGGCTGGAACGCCTGGACATGGAAGACCTGCAAGGACGGAAACTGCCCGTCATCCTCCTGGCACAGAACGACCGTGGGAAGGTGGACTTCGCCGTGTGCTACGGAATGAACGGAAGCCGGTTCATCGTATGGGAGCCGCAATACGGCCCTGTGCTGTACTGGCCCCGGGAACTGGAGACCCTGTGGATGTATGGAATAGCCCTGACGCTTTATCCGGGAACCGGCTTCCGGACAGCATCCCGGCTGAAGTGGTGGGAACTCTACGGCTGGAGCAAACGCATGAGCCGGAAATGGGCACGCTGGAAGGAACTGGCAGCAACGGAGATATTGCCGTATTTCCGGCTGTAATTTTAGAAACGCATATTGTTCAGGCTCCAAGTTTTTTTCATACCTTTGCTCGTGTAAATACACATATCTTTATTATAACTCCAAAAAACGAACGAAGATGAACTTTCCAACAGACCTGAAGTACACCAGCGAACATGAATGGATCCGCCTGGAAGGCGACGTGGCCTATGTAGGCATCACCGACTACGCACAGGCACAACTGGGCGACATCGTATTTGTAGACATACCGACCGTGGGCGATACGATTGAAGCAGGAGACGTGTTCGGCACCATCGAGGTGGTGAAGACCGTTTCGGACCTCTTCCTGCCCGTGAGCGGCGAAGTGCTGGAACAGAACGAAATGCTGGCCGACCGGCCGGAACTGGTCAACCAGGACCCCTACGGCAAAGGATGGATTGTGAAAATCAAGCCCACCGGTGAGGCTGACTTCGGACGCCTGCTCGACGCGGACGCATACAAGGCATTGATTAACGAATAAGACAGTAAGCACGTATGTCATCGCCACTTGTCAGCATCATCATGGGCAGCACTTCCGACCTGCCCGTCATGGAGAAAGCAGCCCAGTTGCTCGACGGGCTGCACGTCCCCTTTGAAATGAACGCCCTTTCTGCCCACCGCACCCCGGAAGCCGTGGAAGACTTTGCCCGGAACGCTGCCGGACGGGGCGTCAAAGTCATCATCGCGGCAGCAGGCATGGCCGCCGCCCTGCCCGGTGTCATTGCCGCCAACACCACCCTGCCCGTCATCGGCGTGCCGGTGAAGGGAGCCACGCTCGACGGCGTGGATGCGCTCTACTCCATCGTCCAGATGCCGCCGGGCATTCCCGTAGCCACCGTGGCCATCAACGGTGCCATGAACGCCGCCATCCTGGCCGTACAGATACTTGCCCTGGGCGACAGCGCACTGGCCGCCGCCTTTGCCGCCTACAAAGAAGGGCTCAAACAAAAGATTGTGAAGGCAAACGAGGCACTGAAAGAAGTGAAGTACGAGTATAAGACCAACTGAGCAGGTTATGGACTTATTCAACTACGCACGCCGCGAGACCACGGTGGTGAACGTGGGAGACACTCCGCTGGGCGGCAACAACCCCATCCGCATCCAGAGCATGACCAACACGCCCACGCAGGACACCGCCGCCTGTGTGGCGCAGGCCAAACGCATCGCGGATGCCGGAGGGGAATACGTGCGGCTCACCACCCAGGGCATCAGGGAAGCCGAGAACCTCCGCAACATCAATGCCGCACTCCGGAGCGAAGGCTACCGGACACCCCTCGTGGCCGATGTCCACTTCAATCCCCGCGTAGCCGACGTGGCTGCCTGCTACGCCGAGAAGGTGCGCATCAATCCCGGCAACTACGTGGATGCCGCCCGCACGTTCAGGCACCTGGAATACACCGACGAGGAGTATGCGCACGAACTGCAGAAAATCCGCGACCGCTTTGTGCCCTTCCTCCGCATCTGCCGCGAACATCGCACCGCCATCCGCATCGGTGTGAACCACGGTTCGCTCTCAGACCGCATCATGTCGCGCTACGGAGACACACCGGCCGGCATGGTGGAATCGTGCATGGAGTTTCTGCGCATCTGCACAGACGAAGGGTTTACGGACGTGGTCATCTCCATCAAGGCCTCGAACACGGTGGTGATGGTGCGCACCGTGCGCCTGCTGGCACACGTCATGGAACAGGAGGGGATGCGGTTCCCGCTGCACCTGGGCGTGACCGAAGCGGGCGACGGCGAAGACGGACGCATCAAGTCGGCACTGGGCATCGGTGCCTTGCTGGCCGACGGACTGGGCGACACCATCCGTGTCTCGCTGAGCGAAGCGCCCGAAGCCGAAATCCCCGTGGCACGCAAGCTGGTCAGCCACCTGGCAGGCCGGACAAACCATCCCTACATCCCCGCAAGCGCGGCACCGGACTTCGACTACCTTGCGCCCGTCCGCCGACAGACGGTGCCCGTGCGCAACATTGGCGGCGATGCCGTGCCCGTGGTCGTAGCCGCCCGCCTGAACGGAGAAACTGCCACGTTCGACCCGCAGCGGAAGCCCGACTACTGCTACGTGGGGCAACACCTGCCCGTGCAGGCCGACCCGGACGTGCAATACATCGTAGATGCCGATGTCTGGGACGGCACGCCCGGCACCTGGCCCGTGTTCAAGACCGACCAGCTGCCGTTTGTCAGTCTTTGTACGGCTCCGCTCAAATTCCTCTTCCTCACCTACCTGGGACTGACCGACGAGGCCATTGCCTGCCTGAAATACCATCCGGAAGTGGTGCTCATCGCGCAAAGCAATCACCCCAACCGCCCGGGCGAACAACGTGCCCTGGCTCACCAGCTGATGCGGGAACAACTGAAGAACCCGCTCATCAGCTTCCAGCACTACAACGAACGCGAAGCCGAAGACCTGCAAATCAAGGCTGCCGCAGACCTGGGTGCCCTGCTCTTCGACGGGCTGTGCGACGGCATCTTCCTCTGCAACCTTGCCACCCTGCCGGACGGCACACCCGCCCTGCCCGGTACCACGATGGACAACACCGCTTTTGCCATCCTGCAAGCCGCACGCCTGCGCACCACCAGGACGGAGTACATTTCCTGCCCCGGTTGCGGACGCACGCTCTACGACCTGGAACAGACCATTGCCCGCGTCAAGGCGGCCACGTCGCACCTGAAGGGACTGAAGATCGGCATCATGGGCTGCATCGTCAACGGCCCGGGCGAGATGGCCGATGCCGACTACGGCTATGTGGGAGCCGGACGGGGACGCATCAGCCTGTACAAGAAGAAGGAGTGCATCGAAAAGAACATCCCCGAAGGTGAAGCCGTGAAGAAACTTGTGGACCTCATCAAGGCCAATGGAGACTGGACATTTTAAATGAAGAA
>CAYPUJ010000170.1:0-3385 GCA_964413805.1 uncultured Bacteroides sp.
AAAAGATAAGCGGCCATGTCTCCCGAATTGTTGATTGACAAGTACTATCCGGCTGCGGACGGGTTGAAGCACATCTTGCTGACCCATAGCCGCTCGGTGGCCGACAAAGCCTTGTGGATTGCCGACCGGCATCCGGAAATTCCGCTGGACAAGGAGTTCCTGTACGAGGCAGCCATGTTGCACGACATCGGCATCTTCCGCACCGATGCCGCAGGCATCCGTTGTTTCGGGAAGTACCCTTATATCTGCCACGGCTATCTGGGGGCAGACCTGATGCGTGCTGAAGGCTATCCCCGCCATGCTTTGGTGTGCGAACGCCACACGGGGGCAGGGCTTTCGCTGGAGGAAATCGTCCGACAGAACCTGCCCGTTCCCCGTCGCGAGATGCTTCCGGTCAGCTGGGAAGAACAGGTGGTCTGCTTTGCAGACAAGTTTTATTCCAAGACACACCTGGACAGAGAAAAAAGCGTGGAGAAAGCCAGGAAAAGCCTTGAACGGTACGGACAAGCCGGGTTGGAACGTTTCGACCGCTGGTGCGAACAGTTCTTGTAGCAACCTAAAAATATTTAACGAGAGAATATCCTCTGCATTATTTATGTACTTTTGCCCCCTATGCGGAAAACTATTAGTGAATGATGTCATCGAAACCGAACATATTCATCCCATTTCTATTCTTGCTCGTATTGCTTTTCCTTTCCGGTGAGGCACTTTCACAGCGCAGACGCGGAAGGATGGAGCCTCCCGACCGGGCGAATGTGCAGCCGGGCGACTCCTTGCAAAGCGATTCTTTGGCAGTCAGTCCGATGGTGACGGATTCGTTGGCGGCAGACAGTACTGTGGCCGGAAAGAGCAACAACGGGCTGGAATATCCCGTCACTTACGAAGCCACCGACTCCATCGTCTTTACCCAAAGCGGTTTCGCCTATTTGTATGGCGACGGGAAAGTGATATACCAGCAACCGACACCCATCGAACTGACGGCTGCCGTCATCACCATGAACATAGACAGCAGCACGGTCTATGCCCACGGCGTGGAAGACTCGGTGGGCACCGTGAAGGGAGCCCCTGTCTTTAAGGACGGAGATACTCCCTACGAGACCAATACGATACGTTATAACTTCAAGAGCAAAAAAGGACTGATCAGCAACGTGGTCACCCAGCAGGGCGAAGGCTACGTGGTGGGCAACAACGCCAAGAAAGGCCCGACCAATGAGATATACATGCGCGACGGTATCTACACCACCTGCGACAATCACGAGCATCCCCATTTCTACATGCAGATGACCTACGCCAAGGTGCGTCCCAAGAAGAACGTGGTGACCGGTCCCGCCTACCTGGTTGTGGAGGATGTCCCATTGCCCCTGGCTGTGCCTTTCTTCTTCTTTCCTTTCTCCAGCAGTTATCAGTCGGGGTTCATCATGCCTACTTACATGGACGATTCCAGTCGTGGTTTTGGCCTTACCGACGGCGGTTACTATTTTGCCATCAGCGACCAGATGGACCTCAAGCTGAAGGGAGATATATTCACCAAAGGCTCGTGGGCCCTGAATGCGGAGACCAATTACATCAGGCGGTACAAATATTCCGGTTCGTTGCAGCTCAATTACCAGGTGACCAAGACGGGCGACAAGGGGCTGGCGGACTATGCGGTGACCAAGGATTTCAAAATAATATGGTCGCACCGTCAGGACTCCAAAGCCAATCCCAACCAGAGCCTCTCGGCCAGCGTGAACTTCTCTACCAGCAGTTATGAGCGAAGCAACATCAGCAACCTCTACAACTCGCAGGCCATGACGCAGAACACCAAGACATCGAGTATCAGTTATACCCGCTATTTTTTCGACAAAAAGCTGACCGTTGCGGCCACTTCCAATATCGCCCAGACCATGAGCGACTCGTCCATCAACATGACACTGCCCGACCTGAACATATCGCTCACCACGATTTATCCGTTCAAACGGAAGAATGCAGTGGGCGATGAGAAGTGGTATGAGAAAATCTCCATCCGCTATACCGGCCGCATCAAGAACAGCATCGACACCAAAGACAACCTTTTGTTCAAGTCCAACCTCCTGCGCGACTGGGAAAATGGGGCACAGCACCAGATTCCCATCAGTGCCACGTTCACGATGTTCAAGTATTTTAATGTGACACCCTCTTTCACCTATACCGAGCGCTGGTACACCCGCAAGGTGACGCAAGACTGGGATGCCACGGCGGGCGAAGTGGTACGCGACACGGTCTATGGTTTTTATCGCGTGTACGACTATAGCGGCAGCGTGAGCCTTAATACGAAGGTTTATGGTATGTACAAGCCGCTTATCTTCCCCAAAAAGGCCATACAGATACGCCATGTCATCACGCCGTCTGTCAGCATCAGCGGTTCGCCGGACTTTGGAGCGGACCGTTTCGGCTATTACAAATCCTACACACAGCTCAACAGCGACGGAACCAGAGATACCGTGCGCTATTCGCCTTACTCCGGACAAGTATTCAGCCCTCCCAGCGAAGGGGCATCGGGAACCATCTCGTTCAGCCTGTCCAATAATATCGAGATGAAATACAAGGACAAGAACGATTCGGTCCGGAAAGTCAGCCTGATTGACGAGTTGGGTGCCAGCTTGTCCTACAACATGGCGGCCACCACGCGCCCGTGGAGCAACCTGAGCCTGAACATGCGCTTGAAACTGACCAAGAACTATACGTTCAGCATGAGTTCTTCGTTCCGGACGTATGGTTATAAGTTCGATGAAGACGGAAACGTGGTGCAAAACGACCGCACGGAATGGTCTTATGGGCGGTTCGGTATTTTCCAGGGGTATGGGACCTCCTTCAGCTATACGCTGAATAATGACACCTGGAAGAAAGTGGTTGCCTTGTTCACAGGGAAAAAGGCTGACGAAGAAAATAAAGGCGGCAGGCCGGGAGGCGGCGGTGGTGAAGAAGATGGCGAGAGAAACGGGGAAGGTGAAGAAGGCGATGCTTCGAAGAAAAAGCAAGAGAATGCGACCGTCGATGCCGACGGCTACCTGGTGTTCAAGATGCCGTGGTCCATCAACCTGAGTACGGGCTTTAACATAAGCGAAGACACCAGCCAGCCCATCAACCGGCACAATATGCGTTATCCGTACAAGATTTCGCTGAATGCCCTTAACATCAATGGGAACATAAAGATTTCCAATAAATGGGCCATCAGCTTCAGTTCCGGTTATGACTTCAGTGCGAAAGCAATCACGCAAACGGCTTTCAGCATCACGCGCGACCTGCACTGCTTCACGATGTCGGCCAGCATCGCCCCCTTTGGAACGTACAAATACTATAACTTCAAGATTAACGCTACATCCAGCATCTTGCAGGACTTGAAGTGGGACAAGCGCAGCCAGAC
>CAYPUJ010000171.1:0-3301 GCA_964413805.1 uncultured Bacteroides sp.
CTTTTTTCTTTTTTCTTCTTTTTCCCCTTCTTTTTCTTCATGCAGGGCATACGGGGGAGGCGTTCCGGCGGGGATTGTCCGGAAACTACCCGGACTCCCCCCCCCTCCCGGAGGATTCCATTCCATTTGCCTAAGGAGGCAGAAATCAAATTGTCGGTGAGCAAGGGCTTTCGCTACATGAATGTCAATACGGGCGTGGAGATGCAAGTGGCTTATCGCCCCATGCCGAAGGCCACAGCTATGGTGGGTTTCAACTTGGACTTTTGACGCACAGACCTGTCATAATTTCCACTAAAACCGCCAAAAACAGAAATGTACGGTTGCGGCTGATTGCCTACTTTTGCAAATGTGTCCCAATTTGTTGGTCTTCCAATCCTTGTGGCACACCTGCAAGAAGTATCACTTAAATCCTGCTATCAATATGCATAAGAAGCAAATATTTGTTACGGTTGCGGCGTTTCTGACTGCCGGAGTCCTTTCCGCCCAGCAACTCGGTTGGCCGGAAGTAAAAACAGAAGCCCGTCCCGCTGCCCGTTGGTGGTGGATGGGAAGTGCGGTGGACTCTGTCAACCTCACCCGCAACCTCGAATCGTATGCCGCTGCCGGCATGGGAACTATGGAAGTGACTCCCATCTACGGCGTACAGGGCAACGAAGCCAACGACATCGATTTCCTTTCGCCCCGCTGGATGACGATGTTCCGCTACACCGAATCCGAAGCCGCCCGCCTGGGCATGGAAATTGACATGAACACCGGCACGGGATGGCCCTTCGGCGGGCCGGAGGTCAGCATCGAGGATGCAGCCTGTCGCCTTTTCGTCAGCGAATTCCGGCTGAAAGGAGGCGAACGTCTGGAACAATCTGTGGAGGTGGATGACCCCCGTCAGCGTCCCTATGCCCGGTTGGAACGCCTCATGGCTTTCCGCCTCAAAAAGGACGGTGCTGAAAACCCGGCCAGTTCCGACAGCTACGACAAATGCCTGGACCTGACCGACAGGGTGGACGGGACGCGCCTGGACTGGAAAGCACCCAAAGGCGAATGGAGGCTGATTGCCGCTTTCTGCGGGAAGACCTTGCAAAAGGTGAAGCGTGCCGCCCCCGGTGGGGAAGGATATGTGATGAACCACTTTTCCGCCCGTGCCGTCCGGAATTATCTTGCCCGCTTCGACCGCGCTTTTGAGGAGACGGGCACGCCCTATCCGCACAACTTCTTCAACGATTCCTACGAGGTCTACCAGGCAGATTGGTCCGAAGGGCTCTTCGACGAATTTCTGGCACGCCGTGGCTACAGGCTGGAAGAGTACCTGCCCGAGTTCCTCACCGAAGCAGACCGTTCGGAGACTGCCCGCCGCATCGTGTCCGATTATCGCGAAACCTTGGGCGAACTTCTGCTGGACAACTTCACCGCCTGCTGGACCGAATGGGCGCATGCACATGGTGCGCAGACCCGCAACCAGGCCCACGGCTCGCCCGGCAACCTCATCGACTTCTATGCCACGGTGGACGTGCCCGAATGCGAGGGCTTCGGCCTTTCCGATTTCCGCATCCGTGGACTGCGGCGCGACTCGCTGACCCGCGCCAACGACTCCGACCTTTCCATGCTGAAGTACGCCTCCTCCGGGGCACACATCGCCGGGAAACCGCTCACTTCGTCTGAGACGTTTACCTGGCTGACCGAACACTTCCGCACCTCACTCTCCCAGTGCAAGCCCGACCTCGACCTGATGTTCGTTTCGGGTGTCAACCACACCTTCTTCCACGGTACCACCTATTCGCCTGCCGAAGCCGCCTGGCCGGGATGGAAGTTCTACGCCACGGTGGACATGAGTCCCACCAACAGCATCTGGCGCGACGCACCCGCTTTCTTCAGCTACATCACCCGTTGCCAGAGCTTCCTGCAGATGGGCAAGCCCGACAACGACTTTCTGGTCTACCTGCCCGTGTACGACATGTGGAACGAGCAGGACGGCCGCCTGCTGATGTTCGACATCCACGGCATGGCCGGGCGTGCCCCCCGGTTCATCGAAGCCGTGCACCGCATCAACAGCGCGGGGTATGACATGGATTACGTGTCAGACAACTTCATCCGCACGGCCACCTGCCACAACGGTCGCATCGTCACTTCCGGCGGAACGGCCTACCGCTCTCTGGTGGTGCCCGGTGTCCGTCTCATGCCTGCCGATGTGCTGGGCAAGTTGCTGGAACTGGTCGAGGCGGGAGCCACAGTTGTCTTTTTGGACCAGTATCCGGAGGATGTGCCCGGCTATACCAACCTCGATGCCCGCCGCAATGCTTTCCATGCCTTGCTGGATAAGTTGAAGGATGGTACAGCCCCCCGCAAGGGCCGCGTTCTCTTCGGTACTGACTACGCCGCCACCCTGCAACAGACCGATGTCCGTCCCGAACGTATGAAGAGCGACTTCGGCCTGAGTTGCATCCGCCGTACCAACGCCGATGGACACCACTACTTCATTGCCGCCCTCACCGACCGGGACACCGACGGTTGGGTGCCCCTGGCTGTCGATGCCCGTTCGGCCATGTTCTTCGACCCCATGGACGGCACTTCGGGCAAGGCCCGTCTGCGCCGCGCCGACGGTCACACGGAAGTCTATCTCCAGTTGGCTTCCGGTCAGTCTGTCATCCTCAAGACCTTTGCCACAGCCGATGTGGACGCTCCCGCCTGGCCGTATTGGGAACCGGCTGCCGCTCCGGCCATTGACCTGACAGCTTCGAAGTGGAGCTTCCGTTTCGTGGAGAGTGCGCCGCAGGCAGGCCAAACGCCCGACACCGTGTCGCTCGGTTCCTGGACCGACCTTCCTTTTGAAGGGGCCTGCACCGTCATGGGTGCCGCCTGCTACACCACCACCTTTACGATGCCCGACGATGCAGCCGATGACTATGTGCTCGACCTGGGCGATGTGCGCGAGAGTGCCCGTGTCCGCATCAACGGGCAGGAGGTGGCCACGCTTTGGGCTGTACCTTTCCGTTGTCGCATAGGGCAGTACCTGCGTCCGGGTGAGAACACCGTGGAAGTGGAGGTGACCAATCTCCCCGCCAACCGTATTGCCGACATGGACCGCCGGGGTGTGGAGTGGCGCATCTTCAAGGACATCAACATTGCGGCTTTGGGCTACAAGAAGGGGGACTACGCCGGTTGGCAACCCGTGGAAAGCGGATTGTTGGGACCCGTGCGCATCCTTCCCGTGACGGCCGCAGGCATGGAATGACAAGGGGATGTCTTAAGCCTTGTGTGTGCCCATTGCCGTTTACTCGCAGATGGATGGCAATGGGCACTTTCTTTT
>CAYPUJ010000172.1:0-3141 GCA_964413805.1 uncultured Bacteroides sp.
GCAGCGGCCATTCTTCATTCTTCATTTAATAAAAGGCTGTCTATGATGCCGTCTGCCAGCCCTATGCCGGGGACGTGCACGTAGCGTGCCTTCACCGTGCCGGCAATGGCCAGGAAGATTTTCGCTGCGGGCACGATGACGTCCGCGCGGTCGGCTTTCAGGCTGAACTGCTTCATGCGCTGCTCCGGGGTCAGCGGGTCAAGTTCGTCGTGGAGGGCCTGGAGCGAGTCGACGGGCAGGCGTTGCAAGTCCCTGTCCTTCTTTTCGGCAAGGCGGTAGAGCTTGTTGATGTTGCCTCCGGAGCCGATGATGTTGATGTCCGTGAAGTCGGCGGTCAGTCGCTTCAGGTCGTCCTTCATCTGCGCCCATGTCTCCTCCTTCACGGCACCGCTCAGCATACGCACCGTCCCGATGTTGTAGGAAAGCGACCGGACCAGTGTGCCGCCCGCCAGCAGGTTGAGTTCCGTGCTGCCGCCGCCCACATCCACATAGATGTAGTTGCCGGTGCGGTCTTCCAGGCACTCCATGTGGTTGTTGTAAATTATGCGTGCCTCTTCCTGTCCGTCGATGATTTCGATGCGGATGCCCGTGTCTTTCAGCACCTTCCTGATGACGGCCTTCCCGTTGCGTGCGTCACGCATGGCCGAGGTGGCGCAGGCCCGGTAATTGGTCACTTCGTATATCTTCATCAGCTGGCGGAACGCCTTCATCAGCCGGCGCAGCTTCCCGGCCTTGCTGTCCGACAGTTCGCCCAGCGAGAACACGTCGAACCCCAGGCGCAGGGGCACGCGGAGCAGCAGCACCTTGGACAGCTTCCTGTCCGTCGGGTTTCCGTTCTCTTCCACTCTCTTTATCAGAAGCCGCGCGGCGTTGGAGCCGATGTCGATGGCGGCGTAACACTTCTTATTGCACATGGATGCTGTTTTTTTTATGAAACATGATTCTTGAAACCGCAGGCAGGGCGGGCGGACGTCGCATCATTGCCCCTCCAGCCCTCTGTAATACCTGTATAGCTCTTCCTGCGAACGGAAGGGAGCGTTGTCTTCGGTCGTCCACGGACTGTTCCGGCCTGTGCCGTCCACGACGCGCCCCTGCAGGGTGTCCCGCAGGCCGTAGTCGATGACCCGGGCCAGGTCGGCCTTGATGGCGGGGTCGTACACCGGCGTCACCACCTCGACGCGGTTGTCGAGGTTGCGCGGCATCCAGTCGGCCGAGCCGATGAAGCATTTCTCCTCGCCGCCGGCGGCAAAGATGAAGATGCGCGAGTGCTCCAGGTAGCGGTCGATGATGCCGTTGATGCGGATGGTCTCGCTCAGCCCGGGCACGCCCGTCATCAGCGAGCAGTTGCCGCGCAGCACGATGTCGATGGGCACCCCGTGGCTCGAAGCCTCGTAGAGCTTCGTCACCATCGCAATGTCTGTGATGTGGTTGAGCTTCATCCGGATGTATGCCGGTTTGCCGGACAGCTTGTTCTTGATTTCGGCATCAATCAGGCGGATGAACTTCTTCTTCATCTTGTTGGGCGACACCAGCAGTTCCCTGAACACCACCGGCATGTAGGGCCGCTCGATGAAGGTGAACACCGCGTTGACATCGCGCACCAGGTTGCGGGCGGCGGTCATCAGCATGTAGTCCGTGTAGACCTTGGCATTCCCCTCGTGGAAGTTGCCGGTGCTGATGCAGGCAATGTCGTTGCCGCTCTTCATGCCGATGTGGGTGATTTTGGAGTGCACCTTCAGGTTCTCCACGCCGAAGATGACGTGGATGCCCGCATCCTGCATCTTCTTCGACCACTTGATGTTGGAAGCCTCGTCGAAGCGGGCCAGCAGCTCGATGACCACGGTCACCTTCTTCCCGTTGCGTGCCGCACATATCAGCGCCTGCACCACCTTGGAGTCTTTGGCCAGCCGGTAGAGGGTGGTCTTGATGCTGTTCACTTCCTTGTGGATGGCTGCCTCCTGCAGCAGGCGGATGTAGTGGTCGAAGCTGTGGTAGGGCACGTGGATGAAGCGGTCGGCCTGCTGTATCAGCTTCAGCAGGCTTTCGCCCGTGTTCAGTTCCCTGCGCACCAGCGGAGGCCAGGCCGGATACTTCAGGTCCTTGCGTCCGCAGTCGGGGAACGACATGAGGTCTTTGTGGTTGTGATAGCGTCCGCCGGCCAGCACCGTGTCCAGCTTGTCCAGGTTGAGCGTGTTCATCACCCGCCTGTGCAGGCCTTTCGGCATGGCGGCGTCGTAGATGACGCGCAGGGCATCTCCTTTGCGGCGGCTCTTCACCCCTTTGGAAATCTTCTGCAGCAGGCCGTTGCGCAGGTCGTTGTCGATCTCCATTTCCGCATCCTTCGTAAACTTGAAGGCGTATGCCTCGAAGTGCGTGAACCCGAGTCCGCTGAATATCATGGGCAGGCAGAAGCGTACAACGTCGTCGAGGTACATCAGGTAGTTGTTGCCGTTCTTGTCCGGCAGGCGGACGAAACGCCCGCAGACCGACACGGGCAGCCCGATCAGCGCATATTCGGCGGTGGGCTTTCCTTCGGCCTGCATCTTTATGGCCAGGTAGATGTTCTCGTCCGTCTCGTCGGCCAGCTGCTTCACGGCCGACATCCACACGGGGCTGACATAGCCGCTCAGGCAGCGGCGGAAGAAGTCGCGCACGAAAGCCTGCTGCTCCTCGTCCAGTTCGTCGTCTTTCAGCAGGTAGATGTGCTCGGCCCGCAACCGGTCGGTCATGTCGAGGACGGCCTGCTCGTACTCCTTCGCATAGCGGTTGTTCAGCCGGTTGATTTGCCTGATGAGTTGCCTGGCGTGTTCGCGTTCGTTCTGCACGCTTTTGTCCTCGCACTCGGCAATGCGGCTCTGCGTGGCCATGCGCACCCGGAAGAACTCGTCCAGGTTGTTCGAATAGATGCCCAGGAAGCCCAGCCGTTCGAGCAGCGGGATGTGTGGCTTCGTGGCCTCCTGCAGGATGCGGCGGTTGAAGTACATCCAGCTCAGGTCCCGGTCCACGTAGGCCGACAAAACACTTTTCTTGTTGATTACCTTACTCATTGCCACTGTTTTTTTGCAAAACTACCGCAAATATATTACAAAAACGTGTCAAAAGCATTACGATGGGGCGGGATAATGAGGCGGAACTACCGGA
>CAYPUJ010000173.1:0-3105 GCA_964413805.1 uncultured Bacteroides sp.
CGGTGCGCTTTCCACCTGCGCAAAACCTTTCTGCAGGCCAAGTTCCTTGTAGGCGGCAAACTGCTCCGGCGTGACGTATTCGGCCACGGGATAATGCTTGCGCCCGGGCTGCAGGTATTGCCCGATGGTGAGGATAGAGCAACCCGCGTCGCGCAAGTCGTCCATCAGTTCCTCCACCTCGGCCGGGGTCTCGCCCAGTCCCACCATGATGCCCGATTTGGTGGTCGCACCGCTTTCCGCCACCTGCCGCAACACGGCCAGGCTGGTATCGTAACGGGCGGCACTGCGCACCAACGGGGTGATGCGCTTCACCGTCTCCATGTTGTGCGAAATGATTTCGGGCGCGGCATTCACCACCTCTTCCACCAGTTCCCGCCGTCCCCGGAAGTCGGGGATGAGCACTTCGACGGTAGTCTCCGGATTGAGCCGCTTCACTTCGCGGATGGTCGCCACCCAGTGCGCCGCTCCCAGGTCGGGCAGGTCGTCGCGGTCTACCGAAGTGATGACGGCGTGCGACAGTTTCATCAATGCCACCGATTCTGCCACGTGCCGGGGTTCGTCCGCATCCAGCGGCAAAGGCTTCCCCGTGGGAGTGTTGCAGAACTTGCAGGAACGGGTGCAGATGTTGCCGCCTATCAGAAAAGTGGCGGTACCCCTGCCCCAGCATTCTCCCAGGTTGGGGCAACGCCCGCTGCTGCAGATGGTGTGCAGGCAGTGCGACTCGACAATGCGTTTGGTCTCCGCATAGCGTTGGTTGGTGCCGATGCTGACCTTCAGCCATTCCGGCTTACGGATGCGCTCCTCCCGGCTCATTTCAGTTCGCGGTTGAAGAAGTCCGTCAGACGGGTGTAAAGGTGCAGGCGCGTTTTGCCGCCGAAGATGCTGTGGTTGCGGTTGGTGTACACCTGCATATCGAACTGCTTGCCCAACTGCACCAGGTGTTCGGCATATTCGGCACAGTTCTGGTAATGGACGTTATCGTCGGCCATGCCGTGCACCAGCAACAGCCTGCCGTGCAGCTTGTCAGCACGGGAGAAGGTGGAACCGGCCCGGTAGCCGTCGAAGTTCTCCTGCGGTGTGCGCATAAAGCGTTCGCCGTAGATGGTGTCGTAATAGTCCCAGGCCGTCACGGCGGCTACGGCCACACCGGCACGGAACACGGGTGTACCCTCGCTCATGCTCATCAGAGTCATGTATCCCCCGTAACTCCAGCCCCAGATGCCGATGCGCTCCTTGTCCACAAAGGGCAGGCTGCCCAGGTAGAGTGCCGTTTCCACCTGGTCGCGGGCTTCCTTGACACCCAGTTGCAGGTAGGTACACTTCTCGAAGGCTGCACCGCGTCCGCCCGTGCCGCGTCCATCCACACAGACCACGACATAGCCCTGCGAAGCCATGTAGGTTTCCCAACTGATGCTGAACGCATCCAACACCTGTTGCGAACCGGGACCGCTATACTGGTATTGCAGCACCGGGTAGCGTTTCCCTTCCTCAAAGCCTGTGGGCTTCATCATCCAGCCGTTCAACGTCACGCCGTCGGTGGTCCGGAAAGTGAAGAACTCCTTGCGGGGTACGTCATACTCAGCCAATGTCTGTTGCAGGCGTTCGTTGGTGACGAGGGTGGCCAGTACCTTGCCTTTGTTGTCATTCAGCGTAATCTGCAGGGGAGTGTTGAGGTTGGAATAGCGGTTCAGGTAGTACTTCATGTCCGAACTGAACAGGGCACTGTTCGTACCCTCCTGTGCGGACATCTTCGTTTTCCGTCCACGGCGGTCCACCTTATAGAGAGCTTTCCGCAAGGGACTCTCCTCGTTGCTGGTGAAATAGAAGGTTTCTTCCTTGGGGTCATAACCCAAGAACTCCTTCACTTCGTACTCGCCGGAAGTCACCTGCTTCACCAGAGTGCCGTTCAGGCTGTACCAGTAGAGGTGGTTGAACCCGCTCTTTTCGCTGACGAAGCTGAAGTGTCCGTCGTAGAACCGGATGTTGTCGAACACGCCTTCCTTGATGTAGGTGTCGGTCTCGTCGTGCAAGGCCAGCTTGCAAACCGTGCTGCGCGGGTCGCCCATGTAGAGGTCGAGGCGGTTCTGGTGGCGGTTGAGCGTCACGATGGCCAGCTTGTCGGGGTCTTTGGTGAAATAGATGCGGGGGATGTAGCCGTCCTCGTCCAAGGGCACCTGCATCCGGCGGGTCACCCGCGTGCGGATGTCGAAAGTGTGCACGGACACCGTCGAATTGACCTCACCCGTCTTGGGATATTTATAGGTGTAGTCACCGGGATATTTGGCGTAATCCTCCAGGCGGGGTGCCTGCCCGGCAAAGAGGGGGAAGGAATAGGAAGGCACACGGCTCTCGTCGAAACGGATGAAAGCCAGCATCTTGCTGTCGGCACTGAACTCCAGCGCACGGTTGAAAGAGAACTCTTCTTCGTACACCCAGTCGGGAATGCCGTTCAGCACCTCGTTGCGCCGCCCGTCCTCCGTCACCTGGCTCTCGCTGTTACCATAAAGCAGCTTCACCAGGAAAATATTGTTGTCGCGCACAAAGGCCACCATCGTGCCGTCCGGCGAGAACACGGGCACCTGCTGCGGCCCGCCGTCGGACAGCCGCTCCACCACGTTGTTGATTTTCCCGTCCAGGTTGCGTTTCAGGCTGTACAGGTAGTGCATGGCCGTGAAAGAGTGGCGGTAGATGGGTGTTCTCTCAGTGGCGATGAGCAACCTGTCGCCCTGCGGCGAAAAGCTGTAACTGTCGAACCGCTTGAACGGGCATTCGCGTGCCGTGGCCACATCGAAGATGACCTCCACCTCCTTGCCCGTCTTGAAAGAATACTTGATGATTTGCGTGCCTTCGGGGTTCTGCCGCGTGTAGTGCTCTCCGTCACCGGGGATAGGAACAACCCCATACACATTTTCCGGACTGAACTTGCCCGACACGACTTCCTGCAAATCGAGTGGCTTTCCCCCGGTAGCCCAAGCGGCCAGGGCGCAAAAGCACAATAGGAATGCAATGCTAATCTGCTTCATTGTTGCGTTGTATTGATTAATGATGTTTCGGAGGACAAAAGTAGTATAAAAAAGCGAGACGCGGAGCATTTTGGCAGGATAA
>CAYPUJ010000174.1:0-3066 GCA_964413805.1 uncultured Bacteroides sp.
TCTTCGCTTTCTGTCGGAATGAGGCGACTCGAACGCCCGACCCCTACGTCCCGAACGTAGTGCGCTACCAACTGCGCTACATTCCGCTCTATGCCTGCTTTTTTCAGGCGGTGCAAAGGTATGAAAAAGGTTCAATATCGCCAAGACTATTGAGGGAAAAATTTTGTGCCGCCCGGCGAATGGCACACAGATGAGACAGACGGACACGGAAGAACACAGTTCACATTCTTCCATGCAGACACAGCGCAGCCCCCTTTAATCTGTGCAAATCCGCTTCATCCGTGTCATCTGTGTGCCATAAAATGCACAAACCCATTTCATTTGCCCGCATTCTTCATTCTTCGTTCTTCATTATCAATCTGATGCCGGCCACGGCCCCCACCACCAGCAGCCCCAGTGCGGCGTAGGCAATGCCTTCCGTCACGTGCAGGCTTTTCGGGTCGAAACGCATCTCGACGATGTGCTTGCCGGCGGGGATGTACATCGTGCGGAGGATGTAGTCGGCACGCCCGATGGGGGCAGGCTCTCCGTCGATGGTGGCGTGCCAGCCGTCGGGATAGTAAATCTCGGAGAAAACCGCCACGCCGTCTTGCGCGTTCGCTGTCTCATACACCACGCGGTTGGGGCGGTAGTCCGTCAGGCGGATGGATGAAAGGCTGTCCTTGTACACCTGCGTGGCATTGTGCAGGGTTTCCCTGAAGCGGACATCCACCACGGCGGTTTCTGTGGGCAGGACGGTGCCCAGGGCTTCGATTTCCCGGTTGGCGTTGTCCACATACTGCACTTCGTCCACGAACCAGGCATTGCCGCAGGCATACGGGTTGCGCACGGGCACGGTGCCTTCCGCTCCTCCGGCCGGAAGGATGAAGTATTTCGTGTTCAGCATGTTCAGCACGCGGAACTTCGAGGCATCCACGCTGTCCATCGTGCCGCCTGCAAGAGCTATCTCCCGGTAGGCCGCCTGCATTTCGGGGGCGATGTGCCGGTCAATCATGTCCTGGTAGCGGCGCAGTTTGGCGGCGTGGTAGCCTCCGACGCTCTTGTGCCAGTAGGCCGTGTTGTTCTCGTTGAAAGTACTGGTGGTGAAGTTCAGCACGCGGTAGTCCGGGTCGGGGTCTTGCAGAATCCGTTCGTCGGTCTGTGTCTTCCGGAAGGTGTCGGTCCGGACGGAGCCTTGCACGAACTGCCCGTCGTTGAGGTAGCGTTTGTTCACGCCCCACAGGTCGATGAGGCAGAGCGCGGCGATGCCGCCCAACGCAAACGCCTGACGCAACTTGCCTGCGGCATACAGCATCAGCAACAGGAAGCCGGCGACCACGATGAGGAAACTGCGGAAGGCATCGCTGCTGACCAGGGCGGCACGCATCTCAGACAGGTTGGACAGGATAGGCTGAAGCTCGCTGGCCGGGATGCCGCCTTGTTGTACGGCGTTCTGCAACGCACTCATTTCGTAGGCGGAAACGTAGGTGGCAGGGTCGGCTGAGCCGGGCAGGGCGTACCACAGCGACACGCCCGCCGTCAGCAGCAGGCAGATGCCCACGGCCTTGATGTTGGCGCGGAGCAGCTTCGGTTCTTCCAGTACCCGTTTCAGTGCAAAGACGGCCAGCAGGGGAATGGTGAACTCGGCAACGACCAGGATGGACGATACCGCCCGGAACTTGTTGTACATGGGCACGTAGTCAATGAAGAAGTCGGTGGGCGGCATGAAGTTCTTGCCCCACGACAGCACGACGGAGAAGAGCGTGGCTCCCACCAGCGCCCACTTCAGCGGCCCTTTCACGATGAAGCAGCCCAGCAGGAAGAGAAACAGCACGAATGCCCCCACGTAGACCGGTCCCGAAGTCATGGGCTGGTCGCCGAAGTATTGCGTCAGGCTGTTGTAGAGGCCGCCGTACAGGGGGGTGGCCTTCTTCATGGCGGTTTCGTTCAGCGAGAGGGGAACCGATGCCCCTCCCTTGAAGTTGGGGATGAGCAGCGTCCACGTCTCGCCGATGCCGTAGCTCCATTGCGTGATGTAGTCGCGGCTCAGCCCGCTGCCGTCCTCCTGCTTGTCGCCGTTGTCAGGCTGCACCAGTTCGCTTTTGCCGCGCATGGTTTCTTTGCTGTATGTATAGGTGTGGTAGAGGTTGGAGAGGTTGGTGGCTACGCCAATCAGGGCTGCCACCACCAGCACCGCGCTGGCCTTGAAGAACTGCGGCAACGTCTTTTCGCGCCGTGCCTGCTCGAAGTAGGCGACTGCGAAGAAGAGGATGACAAACAGGAAGTAGTAGGACATCTGCACGTGGTTGGACGTGATCTGCAGGGCAATGAATATGGCCGTCACCAGCCCCCCTGCCAGCAGCTTGCCCCGGTAGGCCAGCACAATGCCCGCCAGCGTGGGCGGTATGTAGGCCAGTGTGATGAACTTCCAGATGTGTCCGGCTGAGATGAGGATGAAGAAGTAGGACGAGAACGCCCACAGCACACCCCCTAAGCCCGCCAGCCAGACCGGGATGCCGAATGCCCGCAGCAGGATGTAGAAGCCCGTCAGCAGGATGAACGTGAGGCAGACGTAGTTGGGCAGGAAGAGCTGGTAGACTTTCTGCAGCCAGCTCAGCGGCCTGGCCGAGTCGTAGGAAGGAGCAATCTGGTAGGTGGGCATACCGCCGAAGATGGAGTTGGTCCAGCGGGAGCGTTCACCGGTTTCTTCGTAGTACCGGTTCACTTCGTGGCTGGCTCCCACGCCGGCCGCCGTGTCGTGCTGGAAGAGGATGCGCCCCTCAATGTCCGCCGGAAAGAAATAGGCGAACGAAATCAGCACGAAAGACAGGATGACAACAAGGTCAGGAAGGTATCGTTTCATAATTTCCAATTCTCAATTCCCGATACCGTGCGCGGAATGCATTTGTGCGTTTTATGGCACACAGATGACACAGATAACACGGATTTGCACAGATTAAAATGGAGGCTGCGCTGCGTCTGCACATAGAAAAAATGTGAACTGTGTTCCTCTGCGCCCGTCTGTGTCATCTGTGTGCCATAACAAACTCATCCCGCGTGAAGTATCGGAACTATCATTTCTCAATT
>CAYPUJ010000175.1:0-3066 GCA_964413805.1 uncultured Bacteroides sp.
CCCCTTGGTAGCTACCGGGGGATGACGCATTGCTGAGTGCCGGATGACTGCATTCTGAACCGCACGCCCGGACTATGCCGGGGATGTGCCCGTCACGCTGCGCCGGCCTACGGCTTTGCCAGCTCAATCACCTCCAGATCCTTGAACGCACCGCCGTCAATGGCAAAACGCACCAGCGTGCGCACCTTGTGGAAACCGTAGATGCCTGCCGCACCGGGATTGATGTGCAGCAGCCCCAGCGCACGGTCGTACTGCACCCTCAGTATGTGGGAATGCCCGCTGACGAAAAGGCGGGGCGGCCTTTCCTGCAACATTCGCTTCACCGTCGGGTCGTAATGTCCCGGATAGCCGCCGATGTGCTTCATCAGCACGTCGGCTCCGTCTGTCGTGAAACGCAGCACCTCCGGATGGCACAGGCGGATGTCCCGTCCGTCGATGTTGCCGTACACAGCCCGCAGGGGACGGAAAGCGGCCAGCCTGTCCGCCACTTCCGTTGAACCGATGTCCCCCGAATGCCAGATTTCGTCGCACGGCTCAAAGTAGTGCAGGTATTTCTCGTCCCAATAGCCGTGCGTGTCCGATAAGAGTCCTATTTTTTTCATTTCTTCCAATGTTATGGCGAACAGCCCTTCCGGGCGATGCCTGTCCCTGCAAAGGTAGCCGTTTTCCCGGCAAAAGCCACGGGAAACCGCCGGGAATGCGTGCCCGGGGGGAGTGAAACCGTGGCAGTTTGTCAGCATTGTAACACCGTTGTAACATCTATGACATTTCCATGCAACACGAAACACGTTCCTTTGCAGGCAAAAATCATACTTTATGGAAACAGTTTACCTGGGAATTGTCATTTTCCTGTTCATTCTTGCCGTGTTCGACCTGATGGTGGGCGTGAGTAACGATGCGGTCAACTTTCTCCAGTCGGCCGTAGGTGCCAGGGCCGCGTCTTTCAGGACCATCCTGTTCATAGCCGCCGTCGGCATCTTTGTGGGAGCCGCCCTGAGCAACGGCATGATGGACATTGCCCGCCACGGCATTTACCAGCCGCAGTATTTCTATTTCTCCGAAATCATCTGCATCGTGCTGGCCGTGATGCTGACCGACGTGGTGCTGCTGGACGTGTTCAACACCGTGGGACTCCCCACCTCCACGACCGTTTCGATGGTGTTCGAACTGTTGGGCGGCACGTTCGCCCTGGCACTCGTCAAGGTGTACAAAGACGATTCCCTGGGACTGGGCAACCTGATCAACACCGACAAGGCGTTGTCCGTCATCATGGCCATCTTCGTGTCGGTGGCCATCGCCTTCTTTTTCGGTATGCTGGTGCAATGGCTGGCGCGTGTCATTTTCTCCTTCAACTACGAAAAGCACATGAAGTACAGCATCGCGCTGTTTGGCGGCGTTGCCGCTACCTCCATCGTCTACTTCATGCTGATACAGGGACTGAAGGACAGTTCCTTCATGACAGCCGAATACAAACAATGGATTCACGACAATACCGGGATGCTCGTGGCCGTCATGTTCGTGTTCTTCACCCTGCTGACACAGGTGCTGTACTGGTGCAAGGTAAACATCTTCCGGGTGATTGTGCTGATGGGCACCTTTGCGCTGGCACTGGCTTTCGCGGGCAATGACCTGGTGAACTTCATCGGTGTTCCGCTGGCCGGGTACTCTTCCTACATGGATTATGTGGACAACGGGGCAGGCGCAGGGCCCGACGGCTTCCTGATGACTTCGCTCCTGGAGTCCGCCCGGACCGAATGGTACTTCCTGCTTGGCGCGGGAGCCGTCATGGTATATGCCCTCTATACCTCCAGGAAGGCGCACAACGTCATCAAGACCTCCGTCGATCTTTCCCGCCAGGACGAAGGCGAGGAGAACTTCGGCAGCACGCCCATTGCCCGCACCCTGGTGCGCTTCAGCATGACGATGGCCAACGGCACGTCGAAGGTCGTGCCCGAAAACCTCAAACGCTGGCTCGAAACCCGCTTCCGCAAGGACGAGGCCATCATTGCCGACGGGGCTGCCTTCGACCTGGTGCGTGCGTCCGTCAACCTGGTGCTGGCCGGTCTGCTCATTGCGCTGGGCACCTCGCTGAAGCTGCCCCTCTCCACCACGTATGTGACGTTCATGGTGGCTATGGGTACCTCGCTCACCGACCGTGCCTGGGGACGCGACTCGGCCGTGTTCCGCATCACCGGCGTGCTGAGCGTCATCGGCGGCTGGTTCATCACGGCAGGCGCGGCTTTCACCATCTGTTTCCTTGTGACGATGCTGATTCACTTCGGCGGTTCGGTTGCCATTGTCGCCCTCATAGCCTTGGCCGTGTTCCTGCTGGTGCGCAGCCAGGTCATGTTCAAGAAGCGCAAGGCACGCGGGAAAGGCAGCGAACTGGTGCGCCGGATGATGCAGACGACCGACAACAAAGAACTGGTGGAACTCTTGCGCAAGCACACCGGCGAGGAACTGTCCAAAGTGCTGGACTTCGTGCAGGAGAACTTCGAGCGGACCGTCACTTCCTTCCTGCACGAGAACCTGCGCGGCCTGCGCCGTGCGATGGGTGCCGTGAAGTTCGAAAAGCAACTCGTCAAGCAGATGAAGCGCACGGGCACCCTGGCCATGTGCCGTCTGGACAGCAACACCGTGCTGGAGAAAGGGCTGTACTACTACCAGGGCAACGACTTCGCCAGCGAACTGGTGTACAGCATCGGCCGTCTGTGCGAGCCTTGCCTGGAGCACGTGGACAACAACTTCAAGCCGCTGGATGCCATCCAGAAAGGTGAGTTTGCCGACGTGACGGGAGACATCCTGAAGCTGTTGCAGGCAGCCCGGCGGCGTGTGGCGGAATGCGACTACGAAGGCATGGAAAGCGAAGTGCGCAGTGCCAACGACCTGAACGGGCAGCTTTCGCACCTGAAGCGCGAGGAACTGCGGCGCATCCAGGGAAAGAACGGCGGCATCAAGGTGAGCATGGTCTATCTGACCATGATTCAGGAGGCGCAGAACGTCGTGTCCTACACCGTCAACCTGCTGAAGGTGAGCCGCAAGTTCCAGACCGGGGAATAAGCGTCG
>CAYPUJ010000176.1:0-3049 GCA_964413805.1 uncultured Bacteroides sp.
TTTTAAATCAGCAGGCAAACATACATTCAAATAAAAGACGTACTTTTGCCCCCTCAAAGAATGCTATATTTTTTAACCGAGAATGGATAAATTCAGTTATGCCATCGGCCTTGGGATAGGCCAGAACCTGTGGAGCATGGGTGCCAGGAACATCGAAGTGGATGATTTCGCACAAGCTGTCAGGGACGTGCTGGAGGGAAAAAACACAGCCATCAGCCATACGGAGGCCCGCGACATCGTGAACGGTTATTTTTCCAAGCTGGAAGCGGAGCTTACCGCCGCACGGCAGGAAGAAGGTAAAAAGTTTCTGGCAGAAAATGCCAAACGACCCGATGTGGTGACCTTGCCCAGCGGATTGCAATACAAAGTGCTCAAGGAAGGCAACGTGGGACGCTATGCAACCGTAACCGACCGTGTGGAGTGTCACTATGAGGGAAAACTGATTGACGGGACGCTGTTCGACAGTTCCATCAGGCGCGGCCAGCCTGCCACTTTCGGAGTGACGCAGGTGATTCCCGGTTGGGTGGAGGCTCTGCAGCTGATGCCGGAAGGTGCCAAGTGGGCACTCTACATTCCCAGCGAGCTGGCTTACGGGGCACAGGGTGCAGGCGAGATGATTCCGCCGCACAGCACCTTGATATTCGAAGTCGAACTATTGAAAATCTTATCAAAACAATAAAAAACAAAAGCAAATGAAAAAGACATCATTCATGATGGCTCTGGCAGTGGCTGCCGGTTTGGCTTCCTGCACCGCACAGAGCTCGAAAGGAGACTTGCAATCGACAGTAGATTCACTCTCTTACGCCATCGGTATGGCCCGTACCCAGGGATTGGAACAATACCTGATGCAGCAAGGCGTTGACTCCACGCATATTTCCACTTTCTTGAAAGGCTTTAAGGAAGGTGCATCCAAGACCGATCCGGAAGACGTGGCCTATGTGACTGGTATGCAAGTGGGACAACTCGTGAGCAAGGGATGGGTGGAAGGACTCAACCAACAGCTTTTCCCTGGTGACTCCGTGAGGACCGTCAACCGTGAAAACCTGTTGGCAGGCTTCATTGCCGGCGTACTCAAGGAAGGCGGTCAGATGGAAATGGCGTTGGCGCAAGACTATACCCGCCGCAAGATGGAAGCTGTAAAAGAAGAATACCTGTCGGAAAAATACGCTGACAACAAGGCTGCAGGCGAGAAGTTCCTGGCTGAGAACAAGGAGAAAGAAGGCGTGGTGACGACGGAAAGCGGGCTGCAATATAAGATCATTACCAAAGGTACCGGTGAAGTTCCCGAAAAGAACAGCCGGGTGCAGGTGAACTACCGTGGCACTTTGGTTGACGGCACCGAGTTTGACAGTTCCTACAAGCATCCGGACAAGGATGGCAACACGAAACCCTCCGTACTCCGTGTCAATCAGGTCATCCCGGGCTGGAGCGAGGCTCTGTTGATGATGCCCGTCGGCTCGAAGTGGGAAATCTATCTCCCTTACGACCTGGCCTACGGCAGCCGTGAGTCGGGTGCGCACATCAAGCCCTACTCTGCACTGGTGTTCGAAGTAGAGTTGGTTGGCATCGAAAAAAATACAAATAAAAAGAAATAGACACCGGTCTCTTTACAGAACGTAACAGGAGCGAGCCAGACAAATGAACATCCAATCTGTCCGGTTCGCTCTCTTTTTTTATCTTTTCCTCATTTTTCTCCATCAATTTGCAGATAAATTAAAATAAAGCCTTATATTTGCTTACTTTTTGATTGAAAACAACAGTTTTACTAAATTACAGTCATGGAAAAAATAGACAATCTCGACCGACAGATTTTGGAAATCATTTCCCAAAATGCCCGCATTCCCTTCAAAGATGTGGCTGCAGAGTGCGGCGTATCGCGTGCCGCCATCCATCAGCGTGTGCAACGCCTGATTGATCTTAGGGTCATTGTTGGCTCCGGTTATCACGTCAATCCCAAATCGCTCGGCTACAGGACGTGCACATACGTGGGGATAAAATTGGAAAAAGGTTCGATGTACAAGACCGTAGTGGCCCAGTTGGAAAAAATTCCCGAAGTGGTCGAATGCCATTTCACCACCGGTCCCTACACCATGCTCACCAAGGTCTATGCGCGCGACAACGAACATCTGATGGATTTGCTGAACAACCAGATGCAGGAAATTCCCGGTGTGACCGCCACAGAAACATTGATTTCACTGGAACAAAGCATCAAGAAAGAAATTCCCATTTGGCAGGAGAAGCGATGACTTCAGAGGTACGGTACTTTCCGTAAGCCCAATCTTTCGGAGCATTCGCTGTGTTTGTTGCGCAATGTTGGGCTTATGAAACTTTCTATGAACAAAGAAAACAGCAAGAAAAGATGGATTTTCTGAGAGAATATCATTTGTCCGGTCTTGTGATAGGTGCCTGCACCTTCCTGATTATCGGAGCTTTCCACCCCATTGTGATAAAAGCGGAATACTATTGCGGCACACGTTGCTGGTGGCTCTTCCTGTTGCTGGGCATCGGGGGGCTTGTGGCATCGGTGTGTGTGGACGATATTCTGGCAGCCTCCTTGCTGGGTGTGTTCTCTTTCTCCTCTTTCTGGAGCATCAAGGAGGTATTCGAGCAAGAAGAGCGGGTGCGTAAAGGCTGGTTCCCCAAGAACCCGAAGCGCACCTACAAGTTCTGAAGCCTTCGGTAGTACGGCTCTTTCATTTAGCCTTTGCTTTGGACACGCAAGCAGTACGCGGAATGCGCAACCGGGATACAGCACGGAGCGTGGTGGATACAGGCATCCCGGAAACACATAATATGTACTTGGAGGAAAGGCACAAATTCATCCCGTACAAAGTTATAAACGAACTGTTTTTCTGCACAAAACAAGGAATTTAGAGTTCCTTTTAAATGAAAGCGACGTGTCCTAAGCAGAAAAATTGTGCGAAAAACCTTTCCAACCCCTTGCATATATCGGGAAAAAACCGTACTTTTGCGTCCGCTATCTTGAAAAGGATTGCATCGGACTTGTAGCTCAGTTGGTTAGAGCAACAGACTCATAATCTGGAGGTCC
>CAYPUJ010000177.1:0-3043 GCA_964413805.1 uncultured Bacteroides sp.
GTATGATACAATACTCGCCGGAGGCCTTGGAGAGGTCGTTGATGTCTATAGACAACATGCGCCCCTGGTAGCCGCTGGACGCACCGCTGACAGAACTCATAGAGGTCTGAGTGCCAACGTAAAACGTCTGAGCATTGCTGTTTGCAGCGAACAGCAATGCCACCGCAGCGAACAGCAAATGAATAAAATAACTCTTTTTCATAAGCGTAATATTTAAAATTATAAATTGTAATTCGCCAACAAAATTAAACAAAATGTAACTTTCACCAAAAAATACTATACTAAAAGTAAACGGAATGGCTCAAAAATTGACATAAATCAATAAACAAACAGGTAAACGGCATCTTCATGCCACAGGGACAGGTGTCAGCAGCTGTCGTCAATGAGGTTCTCGCCGGTCATGTCGGCAGGCTACTCCAGCCCCATTAATTTCCGTAATTTTAGCCTCCGGAAACATAGTGATAATCGTTTAAATGCTTTGAGAGTTGGAATAACGACACAAATTCAAATGTGACACGCCTGCCAACGGATAACTATAATCACCTTGATTTGGTTCTGTCAATATTTTGGGTTCATCCATATTATTCTGCTGCTTTGAAATTATAGACCGGCTTTATGACGTTCACCACCGACACCGTATCACGGATATTCCCGATGATTTCCTCCTTCGACTTGTACACCATCGGCGATTCGTCTTTGGTCTCCTCCAACAAGCTTTCGCTGTAGATGCCCTTCATGGAAGAACGGTAATCGTCCATGCTGATTTGCCTGAAAGCTTGACTCCTGCTCATGATACGTCCGGCACCGTGCGGGGCGGAGTTGTTCCAGTCGGGGTTTCCCTTGCCGATACCAATTACCGACCCGTCACGCATGTTCAGCGGAATGATGCACTTCTGCCCGACATAGGCTGAGATTGCTCCCTTGCGGATGATGTTGTCATCTCCGATGTAGTTATGGACGCTCTCGAAACGGAATGCTTCCAACTGCCTCTCTTCCATGTCTGTACAGCCCTGCGCAGCAAGATAGTCCATGATAAGACTGACAATCAGGCGGCGGTTCATTTTTGCCCAGTCCTGACAGAGGCGCATGTCGTGCAGATAATCGTCACGGGAACTACCTTCCAAGTATGACAGGTCGGGCGGTATCGTTGGCTTATGCATCTTGAAAGAGTTATGCAACACGCGGATTGCCTCTTTCAGTTCAGCTTTACGTCCGGTCTGCTTATATTCCTCAATCATGCGGTTCTGAGCCTCCATAAGTTCCGCCCATCCCGATTGACACTTCACTGCCAGCTTCTGGTAAATCTGTGCAACCTGCTTGCCAAGATTACGGCTGCCTGTGTGGACCACCAGATACATCATACCGTTGTTGTCCTTATCCAGTTCAATAAAATGGTTGCCTCCGCCCAATGTTCCGATAGACTTGTAGAGTCGCTTTGCTTCTTTCAGTTCCCGATAGCAACGCAATTCCTTGATGAATTCCTTGCTTTCGCGGTAAGTATCCATGTATTTTTGCGGAAGCGGGACGTAACTGGTGTCGCGGCAGTTGTGTCCCGACGGGATGTTGTGCCGGATAAATTCGTTCAAGGCATGAAAATCTATGGCTTTTGTTCCGGCAAATGGCTGGACCAGAATGCCGCAGCCTATATCTACTCCTACTATATTAGGAATAACTTTATCGCCCAGATTGCCCGTAAAGCCGATGACACACCCGGCTCCGGCATGTACGTCGGGCATGATGCGGATTTTGCAACCGCTGAATGCAGGGATGGTCAGCAATTCGTTGATTTGCTCGAGGGCATTCTCTTCGATGTTGTCCGTGAATATCTTCACATCGTGGTTTTGAATGGTTCTCATTGTTGTTACACATCTACGATTTATCTACGACAAAGATAAAGTAAAACGTGTGCCGGATTGAAGCACCGCCCAAGACATTTTATTTCATCGCTCATTTTAACGTTGCACGGGACGGATTTATGCCTTTCTTCCAAGGTGCGTTTTATGCGTTTCCGAGATACCTGTGATGACGCGGCATCGCATAAGAAAAATACAACAAGGAGAGAAAAAATGAAGTTGTGCCATGATTTGACACAGAGAAAGTATAACTTTGTGACATAACCATTAAAAACGATACCAATATATGGCTGCAAATCTTTTTGGACGATACGTATGGTTGATGGACATACTGCTCAGACATAAACGCCTGACGTTTGAAGAAATCAGCGAGCTGTGGCAGGAAAGCGGGTTGGGTTATGGCGAGCCTTTGCCTTTGCGCACTTTCCACAATCATCAGAAAGCGATTAAGGACATTTTTGATGTGTACATTGAGTGCGACCGCAAAGACGGATACAGGTATTATATAGACGAACCGGAAAGACTGGAAGGCAACAATCTGCAAAGTTGGCTGATAAGTTCATACGCCACACTGAACCAGATACACGCTGACAAGAAGCTGGAGGAAAGAATCATCTTCGAGAATATCCCTTCGGGGCATACGTGGCTTAATGCTATCGCCGAAGCCATGCGCTACAACCGCGTGTTGGAGATAACGCACCAAGGATTCGGCAAGCCGGAGGCAAGCACGTTCGAAATTGAACCCTACTTTCTGAAAGTGGTGAAATGCCGGTGGTATGTGGTGGCGCGAAGTCCCTATTATTCCGAAAGAAACAAGGCAAGAGGCATCAAGCCCGACGATGTTTACCTGGTGTATGCCCTCGACCGCATTTTGGACGTGCAGAACACCGGCAAGACCTTTCAAATGAAAAAAGACTTCGATGTGAACCGATACTTCGAGGGTTGCTGCGGAGTGATAACCTCAGACGAGCCCATCCAACGCATCGTGCTCCTGGCCTACGGCGGTTTTGCCGACTATCTGCGCACATTGCCCCTGCACGAATCACAGCGTGAGATGGAAAGTGATGACGAGTCCACGCTCTTTGAATATCACCTGAAACCGACCTTCGACTTCTACCAGCTTGTGCTTGCCCAGGGCGACCAGGTGGAAGTGCTGGAGCCGGAATCCGTGCGCGACGAGATGCGCAATT
>CAYPUJ010000178.1:0-3039 GCA_964413805.1 uncultured Bacteroides sp.
AGGATTTCCGGTAAAAAAGCAGAATATGTACAGCTTTCCCTGCCGCATACCGGATTTTATTCGTACTTTTGCCCGCGTTGCTAAAACGAACCTGACCAAAAGATATGAATAGCATACCGACAGTAACAAAGAACCTTCTTATCATCAACGTACTGATGTACCTGGGCACCGTTGTGGCAAAAAGCTACGGCATCGACCTGAGCGACTACCTGGGACTGCACTTCATCCTCTCCGACCGCTTCAACACCGCGCAACTCATCACCTACATGTTCATGCACGGCGGATTCACGCACCTGTTCTTCAATATGTTTGCCGTGTGGATGTTCGGGCGCATCCTGGAAGATGTGTGGGGACCCAAGCGTTTCCTGTTCTACTACCTGCTGTGCGGCATGGGAGCCGGACTGATTCAGGAGGCGGTGGTGGGCATCCAGTACCTCAACGCGCGTGGCGGTCTGCCCATTGAAGCCGTCGAGTACATCTACGCCGAAGGCGCACGCAGCCTGGACATGGGCATGAACTTTACAGACCCTGCCATGGCCCGCCTCAACCTGGCACTGAACAGCTACACGGTGGGTGCGTCGGGTGCGGTCTATGCCATCCTGCTGGGATTCGGCATGATGTTTCCCAACCAGCGGCTGTTCATCTTCCCGCTGCCGCTGCCCATCAAGGCGAAATACTTCGTCATCGGCTACGCCGTGATAGAACTGTGGTCGGGCATCGCCAACAACCCCTATGACAACACGGCTCACTTTGCCCACCTGGGCGGCATGATATTCGGTTTCTTCCTCATTCTCTATTGGAGAAACAAGAACAAAAACAACGGTTACAATGGCTACTTTTACAACTGACCTGAAAGAGAAGTTCCGTCGGGGGAGCTTCCACGTGCGCATGATTTATGCCAACGTGGCTGTCTTCATCGTTGCCACGCTGCTGAGTGTCCTGCTGCAACTGTTCAACCTCCCGCTGCGGGGCGTGTTCGAATGGGTGGAACTGCCCGCCTCGTTCGTGCGCTTCGCGACGCAACCGTGGGCCATCCTGACCTATATGTTCATGCACGCAGACGTGCTGCACCTGCTGTTCAACATGCTGTGGCTCTACTGGTTCGGCAACCTCTTCCTCCAGTTCTTTTCCGCCAGGCACCTGCGGGGCATCTACCTGCTGGGAGGTATCGGCGGCGGCGTGCTCTACATGCTGGGATTCAACGTCTTCCCCTACTTCCGTCCTGTGGTGGAGCATTCGTTCCTGCTGGGCGCGTCGGCCTCGGTACTGGGCGTAGTGACCGCCACCGCCTACCGCGAACCCAACTACCCGATACGCCTGCTCCTGCTCGGCACCCTGCGGCTGAAGTACCTTGCCCTGATTGTGGTGGGGCTGGACCTGCTGTTCCTCACCTCCGAAAACGCGGGCGGACACCTGGCTCACCTGGGAGGCGCACTGACCGGGCTGTGTTTTGCTGCCGGCCTGCGCAAAGGCACCGACATCACCGCCTGGCTCAACCGGCTCATCGATGCCCTGCCAGGCGGTTCCCGCCGCCGGAAGCCCAAGATGAAGGTGCACTACAGCCCCAACCGCCGGAAGGACTATGACTACAACGCCCGGCGGAAGGCCAAGTCGGACGAGATAGACCGCATCCTGGACAAGCTGAAACAGTCGGGCTACGGAAGCCTGACGGCCGAAGAAAAAAAGACACTGTTCGACGCGAGCAAGCGATGAAACGTCTTGTCAATTACCTTCTGTTGCCCCTCTGGATTGCCAACTTCCCGGTGACCGCCCTGCTGCTGCTCTCGGCCTACAGTCCGTACATCGACCCGACGGCCCACCCCGTGGCTTCCTGCGCAGGGTTGACTTTCCCCATCTTCGCCGTGGCCAACTTCTGCTTCGTCCTCCTGTGGGTAGTGCTGCTCCGGTTCCGCTATGCGCTGCTCCCGGCGGCGGGACTGCTGCTGTGTCTCGGTGTGCTCCGCACCTACTGTCCCCTCAACCCCCGTACCGGCCTCGTGCCGAACGACTGCATCAAACTGCTGTCCTACAACGTGATGGGACTCAGAGATGCGGACAGCCCTATCGTGGGCTACCTGCAGGAAAGCGATGCCGACATCCTCTGCCTGCAGGAATATGCCCCGCCGCAAGGCCGCCCGCAAGCCAGGATGGAAGAAGCCCTGAAGGCATACCCCTACCGGTGCGTCACGTCCATAGGCGATGAACAGGGGCACGGCAACCGTCTGGCCTGCTTTTCGAAGTTTCCCATCCTCTCGGCCCGCAAGCTGGACTACCGCAGCGGCTACAACGGCTCGGTGGCCTACGAACTGAAGATAGGCGAGGACACGGTGACGCTCATCAACAACCACCTGGAGTCGAACAAGCTGACCAAGGAGGACAAGGTGGTGTACGAAAGTATGCTGAAGTCGCCCGAAACGGAGAAGGTGAAGAGCGGCACGCGCCTGCTGCTGGGTAAACTGGCCGAAGCCTCCGCCCTGCGTGCCCCGCAGGCCGATACCATCGCCCGCGCCCTGGAGCAGACGCGGCATCCCTATGCCATCGTCTGCGGCGACTTCAACGACACCCCCGTCTCCTACGCCCACCGGGTCATCGGCACCCGGATGGACGATGCCTTCAGTTCGTCGGGGAAGGGGCTGGGCATCTCCTACAACCAGAACAGGTTTTTCTTCCGGATAGACCACATCTTCGTAAGCAAAAATCTCAAAACGTACAACTGCACCGTGGACCGCTCCATCAAGGAGTCGGATCACTATCCCATCTGGTGCTACATCGGAAAATGAGGCGGCCGCTTCGCCACGTCCTGTGTCTGCTGCCTTCCATTCCGTTCAATACCAGCAACTTACATTCCTCCTGTTCCACACCTGTATCGAGCGTGTTCCGTGCTTGCAATCCGTTTGTTCGGTACAGGTGTGGAGCGTGTTCGATACAGGTATCCAGCACGCCCGGTACAGGCATCCCGGAAACGGGTTGGCTGTCCGCCCCGAAGCCCTGTCAGGCTGCCCTCCGGCGGGACACCGGGATGTCCGTAATTTGTCAAAA
>CAYPUJ010000179.1:0-2906 GCA_964413805.1 uncultured Bacteroides sp.
CGCAGGGGGTGTTGCTCCGTACCTGTACGGCTCGTGTCCGGTACAGGTACGGAGCGTGTTCGGTACAAGTACGGAGCACGTTCGGTGCAGGTACGGAACACGTTCGGTACAGGCAAACCGCAAACAGTTGATAATCAGTGTGTATTGAAATCGCTTGCGGAGACTGTCAGGCCGTTCGTTTTTTCGGCCTTCCGCTGCTGTTGGCAGTCCGGGATTTTCTATATATAATAAGGTGTAGGCGGACAATGCCTTGTCTGCCTTCCATCCGTTGCAGACCCTGGAAATGTGCCTGGAAGGTCCTTGACGGGGGTGAATATCGAAAAACGTATCTTTTTTATTGTTTTTCGATAAATATTTTCTGTTTTTCTTGTGTATGTCGGAGAATAGCATTTCCTTTGCATATCGAAAAACGATAAATGATTATCGAAATACGGAAAAAGAAAATCATAACCCATAAAAACAATACAGTATGAAAACGTTAGCAATGACAGTGATGCTGGCTTTGACAGCCGCAGTGAACGCAAGTGGTGGCAATTTTGAAAAGAAATTCGCCTACAACCACGAAGTGGAAAACGGACAGGTGACGGCGCAATACGTCTACCGTGTGGAGGGGCGGTTGCTCAAGCAGCACCTGAAGTACAACTTCACCTACGACGCGCAGGGACGCATCCTCCGCAAGGAAGCCCGACGCTGGGATGCCGCCGCCCAGGACTACCGCCCCGGTTTCTGCCTGGACATGACCTATGTGGGCGACGAAAAGGAAGTGACCTATGCCTTGTGGGACGAGCAGACGGGCAGCTACTCCGACCTGCGTACCAGGGCCGTTTACCTGACCGACGGTGAACACGTGACCTACCAGGCCTATGAATGGGACGGCGATGAACGCAGCTGGGTTCTGCAGCAGAGTATGCACACGGGAGGCGTAGAAGTGCAACTGCTGGCCGTGGGCGACTGAGAAGAGAAACTGAAGTGTAACTCCTTTGAAATAAACTGAAACAACGATGAAAACGACTTTGAAACTCGTACTGATGTACTTTGCGATGCAGATACTGGCCGCCCTCACGGCAGCGCCGCTGACCCTGCTCTACGTTTACTTTGTACACGGTTCCCTGGATACCGACCTGGCCGGTAAGCTTACCCTGACTCCCACCATGCTTCTGAGTTTCGTCTACATGACGTGGTACCTGGGCAAACAGGGCTACCTGAGGGACAACGGGTTGCGCTATGCCTTTCCCTCCTTGCCCTGCATGGGCTGGACGCTGCTGGCGGGCGTGGGTGCCATCGTGCTGGTGAGCGGGCTGGATGCCGCGCTCAGCTTCCTGCCCGACTGGATGGAATCGACGTTCGACGTACTGCAGTCGGGCTGGACAGGCATTGCGTGCGTGGCTTTGCTGGGACCCATATTGGAGGAACTGCTGTTCCGTGGGGCGGTGATGGACGTGCTGCTGCGCAACTATCGTCCGGCGGGTGCCATCGTACTGTCGGGGCTGGTGTTTGGCGTGTTCCACATCAATCCGGCGCAGGTGGTGGGTGCCTGCTTCATCGGATTCCTGCTGGGCTGGCTCTACTATCGCACCCGCAGCCTGTGGCCCGGTATCCTGGTGCACGTGCTCAACAACAGCTTGGCAGTGGTGATGAACCGGTGCTTCCCCGAAGTGGAGGAAGTGACCGACATTCCGGGCATGACCGCTCCCTTGCTGGCCGTCGTGCTGGTGGCTGCGGCAGCCTTGCTGGCCGTGTCGGTGTGGAAGCTGCAAAAGCGGAATAGCGAAGCTGTAACTGTGTATCATTTAATAAATAAGGAAGAAAGAAAACAATGAGAACAAGACTGAACATTTTGTGCGTACTGGTTCTGCTGCTGTTGGGCTGGTTGGTCATGGAAAGCGCAGGTGCACTCATCGCAAGTGCTTCAATGGGGGCGCAAGTGGGGAGGAATGCTGGCAAAGAGAAAGAACATACGGGAGAGACGCCGACAGCGACAGATGTTTCGCGGTTTGCCAACATGCACGCCGTGTCTTTACACCCGTCCTTTGATGCCGACTTGTGGATGACCGATTCGGTATATAACGAGAAGAGCGGAAGCTACGTGCCTGCCACCTACCTCTCGCTGGTGGTGAGCGTGCCTGCACAGCGGAAAGTAAGTGAAATGATACTCCTCCCGGTGGTTTCTTTCCTGCAAATTGGCTGTACGCTGTGGGCATTGGTGCTTTTCGTGCGCCTGGTCATTTCGGTCAACCGCTTCGACATCTTCACCTGGCGCAACGTGCGCCGCCTGCGCCTGATAGGGCTGGGACTGGTGTTGGCGTTCGGCTGCAACATGGTGCTGGCTTTTATGGAAATCCGTTCGCTGGAGGAGGTGCTGTCGTTGCGTGGGTACGAACTGAGCCTGTCCGAAATGTTGGAGCGCACCACGCTGCTGCTGGGTCTCTGCTCGCTCATCGTGGGCGAGGTGTTTGCCATCGGCCTGCGGATGAAGGAGGAACAGGACCTGACCATCTGAGCCGGAGGAAGCGGTTGCACAACCGACATAACATTCATTAAAAAACGAAACGTATGAAGAAAGAAACACATATCCTGAAAACCGTATGCCCCCTGCTGTGCCTCACCCCGTTGTGGCGCGTGCAGGCGGGCAACGCTGCGGTAACGACGAAAAAGAAAGGAGGCGATGTATGCCAATCGTGGTAAACCTGGACATCATGATGGCCCGCCGCAAGGTGTCGCTTGGCGAACTGGCCGAAAAGATAGACATTACGCCCGCCAACCTCTCCATCCTCAAGACGGGGAAGGCCAAGGCCATCCGTTTCTCCACCCTCGAAGCCCTCTGCAAGGTACTGGACTGCCAGCCGGGCGACTTGCTGGAGTACAAAAATGACGGGTGAAGGGCGGGCGGACGGATTATATTCGTA
>CAYPUJ010000180.1:0-2905 GCA_964413805.1 uncultured Bacteroides sp.
CACGGAACAGGTGAACCTTTGCCAGGAAGTGCGCGGCTGCATACTTGGTGATGCGGCCGGTCTCTGCCGGCGTTTCGGGCAGCAGGCTGTATGCCTGTTCCAGGTCGGAAAGAATCTGGGCATAGACTTCCTCTTCGGTGTTGCGGGTGAAATAGGTTTCTACCGTGGTGGAAGGGTTCAGCTTGATGGGTACGCCTCCGAATTGTTTCACCAGTTCAAAATAGCCGAACGCACGCAGGAAATAGCCCTCGCCCAACCGGGTATTGTAGTTGCTGTCGCTTGAATCGTAATACAGGGGTATGTTCTGCAGGATGATGTTTGCCGGCTCTATCAGTCCGTACATATTGTCCCACACAGGCTGGTTGGCACCGGTTTCTTCCGAATTCAGGTCGGTGCTGTAGTGGTTCCATGCCGGCATGGTATTGTTGGCATCCGTAAACTCGTCCACACCCATGTTGTAGCATTCGATGGCCCAGATGTAGTTGTATTTGAACTTCAGCTTCTGGTATGCACCTACCACCAGTTCGTCAATGCCGTCCTGGGTCGTAAAACGGTCGGTGCTGTAAGAGGTGATGAGTTCTTCGTCGAGGAAAGAATCGCTGCACGAGGTGGCGAAACCTCCCGTTATGCCTGCTATCAGCAGGGCGGTCAGTGTCTTATTTAGTTTCATACGTTTTCCTTTCTTATTTGTACACACATATTATATATATTCTGATACCTGATTAAAAACCTATGTTGACCCCGATTACGAAACTCTTGATGGTGGTGGACGATCCGTAGGTGGTCGTGTTGTTGTCGTAGCTCAGCAAGTCCGTATCCAGCCAGTCGCACGCACTGTAGATGGTGAAGGGGTTCATGGCCTGCACGTAGACTTTCAGGCTGCCGATGCCGGTGTTTTTCAGTTGCTTCGGCGTGAAGTTGTAGCCCAGCGAAATGTTACGCATCTTGATGAACGAACCGTCCTGGTAGTTCATGGACGAGGCATAGGTGTCGGCGGCTTCACCGTTCGAACCCGGCGAATAGTACAGTGCATTTTCATTGGTGCCGGCTACCCAGTAGTCCAGCTTGCGCTGCATGTACCGTCCGTCCAATGTGGCCGAACCCTGGGGCACGGTGAATTTCCAGCGGCTGAAGATGAAGAAGGACAATTCGAAGTTCTTGTAAGAGAACGTGTTGCTCCAGCCTCCTGTCCAGCGCGGACGTACATAGCCTACAATCTGGCGGTCGTTCGAGGCATCGATGCTGCCGTCTCCGTTCAGGTCTTTCACCTTGATCTGTCCCGGCTGCCGTCCGTAGGTGGCTGCTTCGTCGGCTTCCGCAGTTTTCCAGATGCCGTCGTACACATAGTCGTAGTACACGCCGATTTCTTCGCCCACGAACCAAAGGTTGTTCGTGTCTTCCGTGCGGCCGTTGGACAATGCGACAATCTTGTTACGGTCTATCGACCAGGTAAGGGTGCTGTTCCATTCGAAGTCCTTTGTCTTCACAGGTATGGCATTTATCTGCACATCGACACCCCAACCGGAGGTTTCACCGACGTTCGCGTAAGTGGAAGTATAGCCGGTCAGCGAAGGAATGGACATTGACAACAGCAGGTCCTTGGTCTTTGTCTTGTAGTAGTCAACACTACCGCTCAGGCGGTTGTTGAAGAATCCGTAATCAACACCCACGTTCCACTGGTGTGTACGTTCCCAGCCAAGGTCCTGGTTCGCCATGCTGGCGGGACTGGCAGAAGAGGGGTCGCTCGGCACATAGCCTATGGTCGAAGAGGTGCTTCCAAAGTTGTAATACAAGGTCTGTATGGCACCCTTGGTGGCATACGCGGAGATAGCCGCATTACCGGTCACACCGTATCCCAGGCGGAGCTTCAGCTGGCTCAGCCAGTTGATGTTCTGCATGAAGTCTTCCTGGTCGATGCGCCAGGCCACTGCCGCAGAGGGGAAAGTCGCCCACTTGTTTCCGTCAGCCAGCTGCGAAGCACCGTCCCAGCGGATGGATGCCGTCAGCAGATATCTGTCCATCAGGCTATAATTGGCACGGATCATGTACGACTCCATTTGTGTTTCCGTCAGTCCCGTTCCGAACGAACTCAGGCTGCCGGCCGAAGAGATGTTGTACCATAATTCTTCGGAAGAAGCCGCGTTGGTGGCACGCATGTCGCTGTATTCATAATGGTAGGCAGAGGCAGAGTGCATCAAAGTCAATCCTACGCTGTGCTTTTCGGCAAATGTCCTGTTGTAATAAACCAGTTCGTCCAGTGTCCACGAACGTGTTTGGGAATTGTTATACCGGACACCATTGTTTCCGTCACCGTTGATACCGTCGGCAGCATTGGCAACTCCCAAGGTATAATATTGGAATTCGGGTCCGAACTGGAGGCGGAAAGACAATCCTTCCAACGGTTTCCAGAATGAGCCGAAGTCCATCTGCGCATACATGCTGGCATTGGCACGGAACGTGCGGCGCTGGTTGGTGTTGTAGTCCAGTTCGCGAATCGGGTTGATGATGTTCGTGTCGCCGTTCGGGTTACGGATGAAATTTCCGTCTTCATCGTATGGCACAGTCCACGGAAGCATACTTCTCAAGGCACTGTAATAGTCACCCGAACCGGTTACAGACTTGGTAAAGCTGTATCCGTAATCCTGGTCGGCATACGATGCGTTGATGGTGGCTCCCATCTTGAAGAAACTGATCGGGTTGGCATCGAATGAGGTTTTCAGCGTGTAGCGTTCATAAGTCTGTCCGGGTTGTGTACCTTCCTGGTTTAAGTATCCGAACGAGGCATAACCTTGGAACTTGTCCGTACCGCCCGATGCGCTCAGGGTGTGTTCGTGCGTGATGCCGGTCTGCTTGCCGTGCGATGCCCAGTCGTAAGAGCCTACTTTCGAGGGGTCGTACACACCGT
>CAYPUJ010000181.1:0-2892 GCA_964413805.1 uncultured Bacteroides sp.
GAGAAATTACGACAGTTGGACACCGGCTTGTCTGCCCGCCCACCGGAAACGATGCCGGAAGATTCTTTTTTGTGTCACAATGCACAAGAAAACACGGATTTTTGCGTATGTTTGTGGACTATTCACCAAAAGGACATTGCATGAGCACCTACGACTTAATCACCATATTGGGACCGACCGCCTCCGGCAAGACCCGCTTTGCCACAGCCCTGGCCGCCGCGCTCGACACGGAAATCATCAGCGCGGACTCCAGGCAAGTGTACCGGGGCATGGACATCGGCACGGGAAAGGACCTGGCCGACTATACCGTGAACGGCAAGGCCGTGCCCTATCATCTGATAGACATTGTAGACGCGGGCTACAAGTACAACGTGTTCGAATACCAACGGGACTTCCTGGCTGCCTACGACTCCATCCGGCAAAAAGGAAAGCTGCCCATCGTGTGCGGCGGGACGGGCATGTACCTGGAAGCGGTACTGAAGGGGTATCGGCTGCTGCCTGTCCCCGAAAACCCGGAACTCAGGCAGCGGCTGGCCCACAAATCGCTGGAGGAACTGACCGGACTGCTGAAGACTTACAAGACCCTGCACAACACCACCGACGTGGACACGGCCAAACGTGCCATACGCGCCATCGAAATAGAAGAGTACTACGCACGCACACCGGTGGACGAACGCTCCTTTCCCCGGCTGCGCAGCCTGCTCATCGGTGTGGCCATCGACCGGGAGGCGCGGCGGGAGAAAATCAGCCGCCGCCTGCGCCAGCGGCTGGACGAAGGCATGGCGGACGAGGTGCGCGGACTGCTGGCGCAAGGCATCAGTCCCGATGACCTGATGTACTACGGGCTGGAATACAAATACCTCACCCTGTACGTGACGGGGCGGCTGACCCGCGAGCAGATGTTTCACGACCTGGAAATCGCCATCCACCAGTTCGCCAAACGGCAAATGACCTGGTTCAGGGGCATGGAACGGCGCGGGTTCACCATCCACTGGATAGACACGGCCTGCCCGACGGAAGAAAAGATAGCCTTTGTCCGGTCAAAACTCAACGGAATTTAGTACTTTTGCCCGACGTCAAAACAACACCTCTTTATAGAAAGAAAGCTATGAATGCAGCATCCGACAAATGGGGAGTCATCTACAACCCCAAAGCAGGAACCCGAAAAGTGCAGAAGCGGTGGAAAGAAATCAAGCAATACATGGACAGCAAAGGCATTTGCTATGACTACGTACAGTCCGAAGGCTTCGGGTCGGTGGAACGGCTGGCAGGCATCCTGGCCAACAACGGCTACCGCACCATCGTCATCGTGGGCGGAGACGGGGCGCTGAACGATGCCATCAACGGCATCATGCTTTCCGAAGCACCGGACAAGGAGAACATCGCCCTCGGCATCATCCCCAACGGCATCGGCAACGACTTCGCCAGGTACTGGGACATGAGCACGGAATACAAAGAGGCCGTGGACTGCATCGTCCGCAACCGGAAACGGCGGATAGACGTGGGCACCTGCCAGTACTACGACGGACAGAAACACGTGACGCGCTACTTCCTCAATGCCATCAACATCGGGCTGGGGGCACGCATCGTGAAAATCACCGACCAGTGCAAGCGCTTCTGGGGCGTGAAGTTCCTCTCCTACTTCATGGCCCTGATTTCCATCATCTTCGAACGGAAGCTCCACCGTATGCACCTCAAGATAAACGGCGAGCACATACGCGGACGCATCATGACCGTGTGCATCGGCAGTGCCTGGGGCTACGGACAGGTCCCCAGTGCCGTGCCCTACAACGGCTGGCTGGACGTGTCGGTCATCTACCGCCCCGAACTCCTGCAACTCTGGTCGGGCCTGTGGATGCTGATCCAGGGCAGGATTCTCAACCACAAAGTGGTGAAGCCCTACCGCACACGGAAGGTGAAAGTGCTGCGTGCCCGGAATGCGTCGGTAGACCTGGACGGCCGCCTGCTGGAACGCCACTTCCCGCTGGACATCGGGATACTGCCCGAAGCCGTCACACTGATTATCCCCTGACCCATCAAATATCAGACATGAAGCAACTACCCGACTACCTCAGAAACAACCCCGCCAACAACTTCTTCCTGCTGGCGGGTCCTTGCGTCATCGAAGGCGAGGACATGGCCTTGCGCATCGCCGAACGCATCGTGAACATCACTGCCAGGTGGCAGATTCCCTACGTCTTCAAAGGTTCCTACCGCAAAGCGAACCGCTCGCGGCTGGACTCTTTCACCGGCATCGGCGACGAAAAGGCTTTGCGCATCCTGCGGAAAGTGCACGAAACCTTCGGCGTGCCCACCGTGACCGACATCCACACCCCCGGCGAAGCCGTCATGGCGGCCGAATACGTGGACATGCTGCAAATCCCCGCCTTCCTCTGCCGGCAAACCGACCTGCTGGTGGCTGCCGCCCGAACGGGGAAAGCCGTCAACATCAAGAAGGGACAGTTCCTTTCCCCCCAGGCCATGCGCTTTGCCGCAGAAAAGGTGGCAGAAACCGGCAACCGGCAAATCCTGCTCACCGAACGGGGCACGACCTTCGGCTATCAGGACCTGGTGATAGACTATCGCGGCATTCCCGAGATGCAGGCTTCCGGCTATCCGGTCGTGCTGGATGCCACCCACTCGCTGCAACAGCCCAACCAGGCCGACGGCGTGAGCGGCGGTATGCCCCGGCTGATAGAAACCGTGGCGCGGGCGGGTATCGCCGTGGGAGCGGACGGGCTTTTCATCGAAACGCACGAGAATCCTGCCGCAGCCAGGAGCGACGGTGCCAACATGCTGCGCCTGGACCTGCTGGAGGGACTGCTGGAAAGGCTGGTACGCATCCGCAAGGCCATCGTGTGAACCATGACCAATGACATTACTGAGTCATGA
>CAYPUJ010000182.1:0-2764 GCA_964413805.1 uncultured Bacteroides sp.
CCTGATATTCCTTTAACGACTCCCATGTCGGCCGGAACCTGCCCGTCATCATGGGCTCATCTGCTTCGGAAACCGGTATCTGATAAGACGGCTTCACAGCCTCGCCACATGACACGAACAAGGCTGCCAAGGCGGAAAAGAAGAAAGTTTTGCGTTTCATGAATTAGTTTTTTTAGTTTAACATGCATACTCTGGCAAATATAGGATAAAAACAGGGAGAAACAGGACAAGGATAAACAATAATAGTCCTAAAAGTTCTAAATTGACATTACCGGCCAAAGCACAACTTATGTTGGCGAAATGGCCAGGCTGAATGTAACTTCTCGGAAGCAGCCCGTGCATACACAAAAGAAGCACTGTCACATCCCGCGCAAGGCATAAATCCGATTCTACCGACGGATATTTTAATCCTTATTTCGGCCTTACCTTAATTATTTTAAGGGAAAAAGCAGGTTTGGTGTTGAAATATGTTTATTTTTGCAGGTGTGATACGATAAAGCTTTTGGAATATGGAAGAGAATACAAGCCTCAAAGAGAAAGAAAAGGCCGAAGACGAAATGATAAACCGGGCTTTTCAGGAGTTGCTGAATGACTATCTGTCCACGAAGCACCGCAAGCGGATAGAAATCATCACCAAGGCATTTAATTTTGCCAATCAGGCACACAAGGGCATCAAGCGCCGTTCGGGTGAGCCGTACATCATGCACCCCATTGCCGTGGCCAAGATTGTCTGCAATGAGATTGGGCTGGGTTCCACTTCCATCTGTTCGGCTTTGTTGCACGACGTGGTAGAGGACACCGATTACACGGTGGAGGACATCGAAAACATCTTCGGCCCTAAAATAGCCCAGATTGTGGACGGGCTGACCAAAATCTCAGGAGGTATCTTCGGCGACAGAGCATCGGTGCAGGCGGAAAACTTCAAGAAGCTGCTGCTCACCATGTCCGACGACATCCGTGTCATCCTCATCAAAATGGCCGACCGCCTGCACAATATGCGCACCCTCGGCTCGATGCTGCCCAACAAACAATACAAGATTGCAGGCGAAACGCTCTATATTTACGCCCCCTTGGCTAACCGTTTGGGACTGAACAAAATCAAAACAGAGCTGGAAGACCTCAGCTTCAAGTACGAACATCCCGAAGAATACCACGAGATAGAAGAAAAGCTGGCCGCCACTGCCGCAGAGCGCGACAAAGTGTTCCGCAACTTCACGTTGCCCATCCGGACACAACTGGACAGGATGGGACTGAAATATCACATCCTGGCCCGCGTCAAGTCCATCTATTCCATCTGGCGCAAGATGCAGACCAAGCACGTGCCTTTCGAGGAGATATACGACATTCTGGCTGTGCGCATCATCTTTGAGCCGCACGACATGGAAAAGGAACTGAACGACTGTTTCGACATCTATGTGGCCATATCCAAGATATACAAGCCCCATCCCGACCGGCTGCGCGATTGGGTGAGCCACCCCAAGTCCAACGGCTACCAGGCCCTGCACGTCACGCTCATGGCCAACAACGGGCAGTGGATAGAGGTGCAAATCCGCAGTGCCCGTATGGACGACATTGCCGAACAGGGCTTCGCGGCTCACTGGAAATACAAAGAAGGCGGGGGAGGTGAAGACGAGGGCGAGCTTGAGAAGTGGCTCAAAACGATTAAGGAGATATTGAACGACCCGCAGCCCGATGCCATCGATTTCCTCAACGACATCAAGTTGGGGCTGTTCGCCTCCGAAATCTTCGTGTTCACTCCCAAAGGCGAACTGAAGACACTGCCGCAAGATGCCACAGTTCTGGATTTTGCCTTTTCACTCCACACCGACATCGGTTGCCATTGCATCGGCGCCAAAGTGAACCACAAGCTCGTGCCCCTCAGCTACAAGCTGAAAAGCGGCGACCAGGTGGAAATCCTGACCTCGAAATCGCAACGTGTGCAAACAGAATGGCTGAACTTCGCCACCACCTCGAGGCCCAAGATTGCCGCTATCCTCCGCAAGGAAGCCAAGGTTCACCAGAAGGAAGGAGAAACCATCCTGGCCAATTTCCTGACCAACGAAGGCATGCGTCCCGACACGGCAGCCATCGACAAGCTGGTGCATCTGCATCATTTCCACACGCCGGATGAACTGCTGACTGCCATCGGGAGCGGCAAACTGCAACTGGGCGACACCGACAGGAACGCCTTCAAGGAGAAACAAGGCAAAAGCTGGAAAAAGCTCCTCTCGTTCTCCTTCGGAAACGGCAACAAGGACAAAGAAGGCGAGGACGGAAAACAACCGGCAGGCAGCAAGATGCCCGCAGAGAAAATCAATCCCAACAAGCAGATACTGAAACTGACCGAGGAGGCCATCTCCAAGGACTACATCATGGCCGACTGTTGCCACCCCATCCCCGGCGACGATGTGTTGGGATATATCGACGAACGGAACCGCGTCATCATCCACAAACGGCAGTGCCCGGTGGCAGTCCGGCTGAAAAGCAGCTACGGCAACCGCATCATCGCGACACAGTGGGACATGCACAAGGAACTTTCGTTCCTCGTGAACATATATGTCAGGGGCATCGACAGCTTGGGAGTGTTGAACGAGGTGACCCGTGTCATTTCCCGCCAGATGAACGTGAACATCCGCCAGCTCAACATCAATGCCACCGATGGCATTTTCGAGGGCAAGATTCAGCTGTATGTGCACGACGTGGACGATGTACGTGCCATCTGCAACAACCTGAAGCAGATACAGAACATCGAAGAGGTGACACG
>CAYPUJ010000183.1:0-2760 GCA_964413805.1 uncultured Bacteroides sp.
CAATGCCTGCGATGCGCACACGAGGCACCGCAGGCATTGTTGTTCTATAAAACATCGCAGACCTAAAACGGGAAGATGAGCGGCAGCACAAACACCATCACTACCCCCATCAGCACCTGCAGGGGAAGACCCACCTTCACGTAGTCCATAAAGGTGTAGTGTCCGGCAGGCATCACCAGCGCATTGGGCGGTGTGGAGAAAGGAGAAGCAAAACACATGCTTGCCCCCACCGTGACAGCGAACAGGAAAGGCACGGGACTCACCCCTATCTGCACCGCACTCTGCAAGGCGATGGGTGCCATGAGCACCGCCGTCACCGTGTTGCTGATGAACATGGTCATCAGCGAGGTGGTGAAATAGATGCCCGCCAACAGCACCACAGGCCCGTACTCTCCCAGCCCGCTGACCAGCGACCCGGAGATGTACTCCGAAGCACCGGTCTTTTCCAGTGCCTGCGACATGGGCAGCATGGCGGCGAAGAGGACGATAGTCTCCCAGTTGATGGTCTTGTAGGCGGCCTCCACGTTGCGGAAACAGCCTGTCAGCACCATCAGCACACCGGCTATCATGACGGCGGTGACCGGCTCCACGGGAACGAAGTCGAACACCATCATGAACACCATCAGCAGCATGATGAAGGCCGCCACCGGTGCCTTGTAGTCCAGCGTCACCTTGGCTGCTTCCTGCAACGGCTGGCCGAGCACCACCCAGTCGGCATCCTCGCGGCTCAGCCTTGCAATGTCCTGCCAGGGGCCTTGCACCAGCAGCACGTCACCGCTGTGCATGGGCTCATTGCCCAGGTCGCGCAGGATGTATTCATTCTTGCGGCGGATGCCCAGCACGTTGACGTTGAACTTGTCGCGGAAACCGGCTTCCTTCACCTTCTGGTTGATTTGCCGGGCGGAGGGCATGATGACGATTTCGGCAATGCCGATGTCGTAGAAGGCCAGCGAGCGGTCGGCCTTGGAGGCTTCCTCGGTGTTGTGCCCGTCCATCAGTTCCAGCCCGAAGTCGTTGACAAAGCGGCTGATGGCTTCCGCCTCGCCCATCGCATAGAACACGTCGCCCGTCTGCACCACCGTGTCGGACGAAGCCACCTGCTGGGTGACGGTCTTCAGGAAACGGTGCTGGGACACCTCGCCCCGCCGTATCTCCAGGATGTTGATGCCGTAGAGGTGACGCAAATCAAGCTGCACGACGGTCTTCCCTATGGCCGACGAGCCTTCTGTCACCCGCACGCGGAAGAGGTTGCTGGCCAGGCCGTATTCCTTCACCAGCTGGTTCAGCGACTTGCCCGACGAGGTGTTGTCGTCCGTTTTCTCCCGCTTGGAGAGGAACCACTTGGTGAGGGGCAGCAATACCACAATGCCCACGGTCACGCAGACCAGTCCCACCGGCAGGAAAGAGAAGAACGAAAGCGGCTCGTAGCCCGCCCCCGTCAGGGCGTTCTGAATGACAAGGTTGGGCGGCGTACCAATCAGCGTCATCATGCCGCCCATGCTGCTGGCAAAGGCAAGCGGCATGAGCAGCCGCGACGGATTGACACCGGCGTTGTTGGCCAGGCTCACCACGATGGGGAGCATGAGAGCCACCGTGCCCGTGTTGCTCACGAAGGCACCGATGCCTGCCGTGACCAGCATCACCAGCAGGAAAAGGCGCAACTCGCTCTTGCCGGCCAGCTCGAGGATGCGCGAACTGATCATCTTGGCCAGTCCGGTCTGGAAGATGGCACCGCCCACTACAAACAGGCCCACCATCATGATGACGACCGAATTGGAGAAACCGGACAACGCTTCCTCCGGAGTGAGAATCTGGAAGAGCAGCAACGCTATCAGCGAACAAAGCGCCACGACATCGGAGCGCAGCTTGCCCGACACGAAAAAGGCTGCGGCAAGCACCAGTATTGTAAGAGTAATCCACATAAGAGTTATTGTTTTAAAGGATTCATAAAAGTCATCTTGTAAAAAGTATCATATCACTCCAAGGCCAAGCGGGCCACGTCTGCGGGCGCATCCACGATGTGCGCGGGCGAAAAGGCTTCCAGTTCGGTACGTGGACGGAATCCCCACGTCACGCCGCACGCTTCCACTCCAGCATTGGCAGCCGTCTGCATGTCCACGCCCGAATCGCCCACATAGAGCACGTCAGCCGGTGACACACCGGCCGCCCGCAAGGTGTCGGCCACGATGGAGGGGTCGGGCTTCACCGGCACCCCCTCCCGCTGCCCCAGCACGGACACGAAGCGGACGGCGGGAAAATAGTGCGCCACCAGCTTTTCCGTCGCAGCCTGGTACTTGTTGGAAGCCACGGCCAGGGCGATGCCTTCCCCCGCCAGCCGCTCCAGCAGGGCGGGTATGCCGGGATAGGGAGAGGTAAGGTCGGCGTTGTGCACGTTGTAGTAGGGAACAAAAGCCGCCCGCATACGCAATACGTTTTCCTGTGTCTTCTTGCCTTCGGGCAAGGCACGCTCGAACAGCTTGTTGATGCCGTTGCCCACCATCTGCGGGTAGGCATCCATCGGATGTGTGGGATAACCCAATGCCTTCAGGGCATGGTTGGTGCTCTGCGCCAGGTCGGCAATGGTGTTGAGCAACGTACCGTCCAAATCGAATATCACTAATTTCTTCATCATGTCAAATGTTTTGTCGGGGCAAAGATACGCCAAAATGATGAACCGGGAAAACATGCCTCGCGAAATACGTGTCCCATTTGTCGGGACATACGTATCTCATGCATCATGACATGCGCTTCTCATGCATC
>CAYPUJ010000184.1:0-2738 GCA_964413805.1 uncultured Bacteroides sp.
AAGTGCCGATGATTCTATAATAAAGTGCCAAGGATTCTAGCTTCCTTTTTTCACCATGCCCGGCAACCATTTACTGTATTTTTAGGAATGTAAAAGACTGAAACGGAGAAAAACTGTTCTGGACAGGAATTTTCAGGTTTGTATGTTTATTCAATAGACTAAAAATTACAGGAGAAAAGTCAGATTTTCCACATATTATGCATATTGTTTCTGCAATTTTGCGGCACTTCAACAATATTTTTATAACCTAATACTAAATAATATAATAATGATGTTTGATGAATTGAAAAACATGCGCGTGCTATTATTATCATTATTGGTAATAATGATGATACCCTTTCGTGTATCTGCGCAAAATGTAACCGTAAAAGGAATCGTGAAAGACAAGACGGGGGAGACCTTAATAGGTGCCTCTGTAGTGGAAAAAGGAAATGTCGGCAACGGAACCATTACCGACATTGACGGAAATTTCACCATCCAGGTGCCTTCCGATGCTACGCTGGTTTTCTCGTATGTGGGAATGCGCACGTTGGAAGTGGCTGTGAAAGGCAAAAGGCAAATGGACATTACCCTGGAAGACGATGCCCAGGCGTTGGAAGAAGTGGTAGTCATTGGTTATGGTTCTATAAAGAAGAAAGATTTGACGGGCTCTGTGGCCACGGTCAACTCGGAGGCCTTGACTGCGGTTCCGGTGGCCAATGCCGCCGAAGCACTGACCGGTAAGATGGCCGGTGTGCAGATTACCACGACGGAAGGTTCTCCGGATGCCGAGCTGACCATCCGCGTGCGTGGCGGAGGCTCCATCACCCAGAGCAATGACCCGTTGCTCATTGTGGACGGATTTCCCGTGGAGTCCATCTCCGACATTCCGTCGTCCGACATCGAGGACATCACCGTGCTGAAAGATGCTTCCTCAACCGCCATCTACGGTTCTCGTGGTGCCAACGGTGTAATCCTCATTACAACCAAATCCGGAAAAGAAGGCAAGGTCAACGTTTCTTACAACGCCTACTATTCATGGAAAAAGGTAGCGAAGAAAATGGATGTGCTCAGTGCCAGCGACTATGCCAAGTGGCAATACGAACTGTCGTGGCTGCAGAACGGCAGTGCCACCGACTATGAAAGCCATTTCGGCAGCTACAGCGACATTGACCTGTACGACAACGTTGCCACGAACGACTGGCAGGACCTGACATTCGGCCGCACGGGGCATACGTTCAACCAGAATGTCAGCATCAACGGAGGTAGTGACAAAATCAAGTACAGTTTCAACTATGCACACATGGACGACAAGGCCATCATGCAGATGTCCAGTTACAAACGGGACAACCTCAGCCTGAAACTGAACGGCAAAGTCAACAAACGCATTTCGGTAGACCTGCAGACCCGTTGGTCGAAGACCAACATCAACGGTGCCGGTGCCAACGAAGTCAGCAGTTCTCTCAATACCGACAAGCGTCTGCGTTATTCCATACAGTACACCCCGTTCCCCGTGAACGGAGTGACGGATGCCGGCGATGACGACACCACCAACTCGTCGTTCTACAACCCGTTGACGGCATTGAGCGACAACGACGAACGCAAGACCCGTATCCAGTTGAACATGGCGGGTGCCGTGACATGGGAAATCATAGACAACCTGAAGTTTAAGTCCGAAGTGGGCTACGACACCTATAAATACAACAGGGACCGTTATTACGGCGCGACTACCTATTATGTGCGCAACAATGTGCCTACCGACGACCAGGGTTATCCTGCCATTGAACTGACCCGGGAGTACCGTACGACAATCCGTAACACCAACACGTTGAACTATGACTTCAAGAAACTGTTCAAGAAAGGCAGTCTGCACCACCTGAACGCGCTGGTAGGTCATGAGTATGTGCTGCAGAAAGACGAGACACTGACCAACACCGTTACCGGTTTCCCCAGCGGCACCACGGCAAGTGAAGCCTGGAAACTGACCAACATGCCGGGTACTTCTTTCTATGAAATTGAGAATTATTATGACCCGAACGATATCCTGCTCTCTTATTTTGGCCGTGTCAATTACGACTATGATAGCAAGTACCTGTTTAGTGCCACGTTCCGTGCCGATGGTTCGTCGAAGTTCACTGCCGCCAACCGCTGGGGCTTTTTCCCCTCGGCAGCTGTGGCATGGCGTATTTCTTCCGAGCCGTTTATGCAATGGTCGAACAGATGGTTGGACGACTTGAAACTGCGTTTCAGCTATGGTACCGCCGGCAACAACAACATTCCTTCGGGCATGACCAGTCAGGAGTACGAAGCCACCACCACCTCGTGGGTCAATGGTTACAGCAACATCCTGGCTCCTTCTTCCTACATGGCAAACGCCGATCTGAAGTGGGAAACCACCTATACACGTAACCTCGGCTTGGACTACAGCTTCCTCGGAGGCAAGATCAACGGTAGCATCGAAGGTTACTGGAACAATACGAAAGACCTGCTCATCGAGTATCCCGTATCCGGCACCGGCTATTCCTACCAGTACCGCAACATGGGTGAGACACGCAACCGGGGCGTTGAGTTCTCCATCAACTACACCGCCGTGAACAAGGAAAAATGGGGGTTGAGCTTCGGCGCCAACATCTCTTTCAACAAGAACAAGGTGGTTTCGCTGGGTGACCTCACCTCTATAGACAACATCTCCACCGGATGGGCGTCTACCGAAATCGACCAGGATTTCATCATCGCTGTAGGACAGTCCATCGGACAGA
>CAYPUJ010000185.1:0-2737 GCA_964413805.1 uncultured Bacteroides sp.
ATAGACAAGATTTCTACCCTGCAAAAGGACTGGTCGAAACCCTGGTTCACGGAGGGCATGATGAAATGGCCGAAGAACCTTTCGGGCAGGGAGTACAATGGGATGAACGCCCTCATGCTGGCTTTGGAATGCGAGAAAAGGGGGTATGAGCTTCCCGTGTTCAGCACCTTCGATGCGGCATTGTCGCTCAATTACAGCAAGAAGAAAGATGGCTCACGCCAGCCTTTGGTGAACGAGAACGGCGAAAAACTGCCGTTGGTGTCCGTACAGAAAGGTGAAAAGTCGTTCCCGGTGTTCATCACCACCTTTACCGTGGTGGACAAGGAAACGAAAGAGAAAATCAAGTATGACGACTACAAGCGGATGTCTGATGAGGAAAAGCAGCGGTACAATGTCTTTCCGAAGATGAACGTCTATAACGTGTTCAATGTGGACCAGACCAACCTCCGCGAGGCCCGTCCCGAACTGTACGAGAAGATACGGTCGGCCAATGAGTTGAAACCGCCTGAGAAATTGGAAGGCGAGTCATTCTCCTTCGCTCCATTGGATGAAATGGTGGACAAAGGGTTGTGGGTATGCCCCATCCGTCCCATGCACCAAGACCGTGCGTATTACAGCATCACCAAGGATGAAATCGTCATTCCTGAAAAATTGCAGTTTAAAGACGGGGAATCGTACTACGGCACCATGCTGCATGAAATGACCCACAGCTCCGGGCATGAAAGCCGGTTGAACCGCTTGAAACCTGCTGCGTTCGGGTCGGAGGAGTATGCGAGGGAGGAACTGGTGGCTGAATTAGGCAGTGCGCTGTTGGCCTCACGCTATGGCATGGCCAAGCAGATAAAAGAGGAGTCAGCGGCTTACTTGAAGTCGTGGCTGGGCAACTTGAAGGAGTCCCCGGAGTTCCTGAAAACGACCTTGTTCGACGTGAAAAGGGCGACCTCGATGATTTCGCAGCAGATAGATGCCGTGCAGGAGCGCATCGAAGCCAAGCCGGACATCATGGATGTGGACGGTGACGGCAATACGCAGGAGGTGGCGCATGAGGACAGGGAATCGGTGGGAGCTGTGACGGAGGAACACGTGCCGTTCCGCAGGGGACGGTAGGGCTTTTCCGATGGCAAGGTATTTCATCCGGGTGTGGATGCTCTTGTCCATCACAAAATTGCAATGCACGAACCGGCGCTTCGGCCAACGGGACATTTAGGGATGTTTTTAGAAAGGCAAATATTCTTCCTTTCTTGCCGGTATGAACAAATTTGATGGTATCCGCTACGATGGAAAGCTGCACCGGTTCGGCATAATGATAAGTTTTTTGAGTCCGTAGATAATTCGATTTACGATTGAGGGGGTGTGCAGGGCTTTCACACCCTGCACAAATTCCTGTTCCAATCAGATGTCATTCCGGCAACATCATCGGCATCAGCAAAGCCAAATGCTCCTCCTGTCCATCTTCCGAAGCAGGTTCGATGATGGCGGCACGGCACGATTCGCTCATGCGGAAACGCACTTCGGCTGTGTCCATGTTCTCCAACACCATTTTGAGGTTCTCGGCGTGGAAAGCGATGCGGATTTCATCCCCTTGACAGGCACAGAACACGGTTTCCTCTGCGGAAGTGGAATTGTCGAAATCGTGCCCTGCCAGCAACAATGACAAGCCGGAAAACTTCATCACCACCATGCGGCTTGCCTTTTCAGCAAATACGCTGACCCTGCGGATGGCCGACAACAACGCCTGCCGGTCGATGGTCGCCTCCTTGTCGCTTTCGGACGGGATGACGGCATTGTAGTTCGGGTACTTACCCTCCATCAGCCGTGATGAGAAGCAGTCCGTGTCGGTCTTGAAAGCAATGTTGCGTCCGTCAAGTTCCACTTCAACAAACCCCTCCTTTTTCTGCATCAAGGCCTTTACAATTTTAGCCGCCTTTGCTGACAAAAGGAAACTGCAATCCTCAGCTTCCTCTTCCAGCGGATAGGTGTTGCGGGCCAGTTTGTGTCCGTCCGATGCGGCACATTCCACCCTGCCATTCCCAATGGTGAAATTGATGCCGTTCATTATCGGGCGTATGGAATCGTAACTCACGGCAAACAGGGAGTGTCCGATAGCCTTGCACAATGTGGCTGTCTCCATGCGGAAACGGATGTCGCTTGGAGCATCGAAGGACGGGTACTCGTCGGCGGCTTGACCAACCATGTCGAAATGCCCGTTTGCATACCGGACGGTCACGCTCATGTCTTCTTCGCCGATGATAAAAGTTATCGGCTGTTCGGGCAGATTTTTGACGGCATCCAGCAGGGTGCTTGCCGTAATGCACACTTTGCCTGTTCCCTCTTGCCCTGTGATTTCCAACGAGCCGTGCCATACACATTCAAGGTCGGACGCGGTCACTTCCAGCGGTGCGTCATCTTTTACCTCCAGCAGGAAAGTGGAAAGGATGGGCAGTACGGATTTGCCGTTCATAACTTTGGCCATTGCAGCCAGTTTGTTCGCCATTGCGGTTGATGATACTGTAAACTTCATAATCTGAAATGTTTTTATTTCCCTGCTTTCGGGCTGTTTGCCCTTGTCCCGGGAAGTTATTTTTCGGTGCTGGATGAGCCGTCCGCCTATGACGCAAACTTTTTGGCAGGAATACGCTTTGCCGCAAGGGAAAGGAAGATTCCTGCCATCCGGACAACCGCTACAGTCCGGCCTTAGTCCCAAAAGTTTTCGGCATCAACAGCGGGCGACTGAACT
>CAYPUJ010000186.1:0-2708 GCA_964413805.1 uncultured Bacteroides sp.
ACCATACACATAGTAGAAGATGTGTTCCTTGGTAATGGCTCGTGAGTTTCCAAAATGGCTACGGACTTCTTTCAAAATCCAATCGGTTATTCCGTCGCGGCGGATGTAACGGTTTGTTTCTGCATCATCGAAAAGTGTAGCCTGCATGTTTTTGTTCTCTTCGTACCAATATAATGGGAAACATTGGCTTTTACCAATCAACTCCAAATCAGGTATACAATCGGACAGTATACATGAAAAATCCTTTGTCACACCAACACCGCTCACACAAATGACAAGGTTTTCGTAGTGTGATGTTGGGAAAAGCTGGGGCATTTGATATACACTATTGTTCAAGTCTCGATGAATAAAGCCCCATTGTTTAAAATAAGGTCTGTATGTCGTTATTCTTACAGATTTTTCTTCAAATTCATATTTTTTCCCTTTAGGTAAGTCACGTTCCTTTTGTGCCAAGTCCCATGAAAATTTTGTTGCATCGTAATCAATAAAATCTTTCACAACAACATTGTAATTGTCTTTTCGTGCCAATTGAAAACGGTCAACCTCACTGTTATAGAACTTAATACTCCGCATAATATTATCCGATAAAAGCTGTCGTCCACTATTATAGCACCACGCATCCCTATTGGTTTTTATTCCACTGGAATAATTTGTAGCAAAGAAAGTCTGCTTGTTATCTTTGTTTTTTTTGTCGCCAATGAGTATAAACGAATCGAACACTCCGTCGCGTTGGTTAATCCAGTCTGCCTTATCGTTGGGTGTGATAACTTGCCACTCCAACTTCTTTGATGCGATGGAACGAAAGTCCTTTACCATTTTGAGCTTTTGCTCACGAGTTAAGTAATCGCCTATGTCGTGGTAATGGATGGTTGCCTTTTGTCCGTTCTTTTCCGGATTCTTGACGAGGAAAGTGATTGCAATAGGTGTGCGTGAACCGCTTCCAAAGATTTTGCCACCTTCCTTACGTGACAACTCACCGGAAGTACGTTGATTGCCTCGAAGATTAAGCACATAAATGGAGGTAAATTCTTCCTCAAAGCATCGGCGCATACCAGAGCCAGCATTGCTGTCAAGCCAAGCTCCATTGCTTATAAAAGCCACAATGCCGCCTTCATCTTCGGGTATGCGGTCGGATGCCCAACGGAATGCCTTAACATAACTATCGTACAATGACGTGTTCAGATTGGCAGAACTTCTTGCCACATAAGTGTCTACAATTCGTTTTTTCAAATACGGATAAGACAAATTCTGCGCATTGTCATTCGCGCTCTTTTGCCCTACCGAATACGGCGGATTCCCCACGATGACCCTCACGTGTGTGGCCATCTGCTTTTTCACCCGTTTGGAATTATCCTGGAAGAACTCCGTGAAAAGCTCGTTATGCTTCTTCTCCGCCAGTTGGAAAGTGTCCGTCAGGCAGATGCCGCTGTACGGCAGGTAGTTTTCCCGACGGGTAATATCATGGAACACCGACTCGATATTCACGTCGGCAATATAATAGGCCAGCAGCACGATTTCGTTGCAATGGATTTCGTTCAGGTACTTGCGCTCCATGTCCTCCGGGCGGATAAGGCCGGACTGCAGCAGCCGCGTGATGAACGTGCCTGTGCCCACAAACGGGTCGAGGATATGCACGTTCTGTTCGGTCAGCGAGGTGTTGAACTCCGCTTTGAGAATGTCGTCCACCGAACGGATGATGAAGTCCACGCACTCCACGGGCGTATATACAATGCCCAGCTTCTCCACGGTGAGCGGAAACGCGCCCTTGAAGAACTTTTCGTAGAGGTTCTTGATGATGGTCTGCTTGCCCTCCAAGTTGTCGATGCCGCCCACATTCATCCGCACCGATTCATAAAAGCGGGCCAATACCTCGGTGTCTTTCTCGAAAGCCTGCTCCTGCAAAAGGTCAATCATGCGCTGCATGGAGCGGCTCACGGCATTGTTGTTCACGAACTGGTAATCGGCAAACAGCGCGTCGAATACCGGGCGGGTAATCATGTGCTGAGCCAGCATCTCGATTGCCTGAGCCGCATCTACCGAAGGATTCAAATCGCGTTGCAAACTTTTCAGGTAATCGTTGAATGCCTTTTTATGCACACCGCTCTGTATGAGCCCTGAAATGCGCTCGATGAACTTGTGCGCGATAAGTCCGATTTCCTTTGCCCAGTTCTCCCAATACATGCGGTCGCCGCACTTCTCCACGAGCTTGGCATACATGCCGTCCTGCAACTCGCCGAAGCGAAGCTCCAACTGGCGGGCAATCTCGGCACGCTCCAGTTGCCGGGCTTCTTCCTCACCGTCCGTGAATCCTGCACCGGGTCGGCCGATGGTGACGGAGGGCGTGTTCTGCTGTTGGGCAGGTTTCTTCTTGTTGAGGGCAATCTTGTTGACTATGGCATTGAAGCGGTCGTCGTGCGAGCGCAAGGCGTTCAGGATAGACCACACCACCTCAAAAGTCTTGCTGTTATCAAGGGCTTCCTCTGCCGACACATCAGACGGGACTACAATGGGGATGATGATATAACCGTATTTCTTCTCGTCCGCCTGTCCCTTGTGGAAGGTACGCATCACGCGCCCCACCGACTGCACCACATCCACCTGCGAATTGCGTGCCGAGAGGAACAGCACGGCATCCAATGATGGCACATCCACACCCTCGGACAAGCAACGCACGTTGGTCACCACGCGGCACTCCCGTTCATCCTGCG
>CAYPUJ010000187.1:0-2629 GCA_964413805.1 uncultured Bacteroides sp.
CCCCCGACCCTCTGCTTGTAAGGCAGATGCTCTGAACCAGCTGAGCTAAACGCCCTTTCACTTCCGTTTCAAAAGCGATGCAAAGGTACGACTTATTTTGAAATCTCCAACAAGAAACGGAGATATTTTTTTCGACAGACGCTTTTTTACGCCATTTCCCACATCTTTTGCGTCCGGTCTGATGAACCATCGGGCATCCGGATGTCGGCGGTCAAACGCGGATATGTTGCACAACATATTCCTGTTTTTTGTGTATCAAGGGGAGAATGCCTATTTTGCGGCACCAAAGATAAAGGCATGCCTTCCGGACATGCCAAGTATTCACAATAAATATTGTAAACCATGAAAGTATATCAGACGAATGAGATTAAAAACATTGCCCTTCTTGGCAATGACGGTGCGGGAAAAACCACTCTCACAGAAGCCTTGCTCTATGAGAGTGGTATTATAAAACGTAGGGGAAGAATCACCCAGAAGAACACAGTGAGCGACTACTTCCCGGTGGAGCAGGAATACGGTTACTCGGTATTCTCCACCGTGTTCCATGTGGAATGGAACGGGAAGAAGCTGAACATCATCGACTGTCCCGGCAGCGACGACTTCGTGGGAGCCGCCATGACGGCACTGAACGTGACCGATACGGCTGTCTTGCTCCTCAACGGACAGTATGGTCCGGAGGTGGGCACGCAGAACCATTTCCGTTACACGGAGAAGTTGGGCAAGCCGGTCATTTTCCTGGTGAACCAGCTGGACAGCGAGAAGTGCGACTACGACCACATCCTGGAACAGTTGCGGTCGATTTACGGGTCGAAGGTTGTGCCTGTGCAATATCCGCTGGCCACCGGACCGGACTTTAATTCGTTGATTGATGTACTTTTGATGAAAAAATATTCGTGGGGACCCGAAGGCGGGGCGCCCACCATCGAGGAAGTGCCTGCGGAAGAATTGGAGAAGGCCACCGAATGGCACAAGGCTTTGGTAGAGGCCGCTGCCGAGCACGACGAGGGGCTGATGGAGAAATTCTTCGAACAAGACTCGCTGACCGAAGACGAAATGCGCGAAGGCATCCGCAAGGGATTGGCGTGCCGGGGCATGTTCCCGGTGTTCTGCGTGTGTGCGGGCAAGGACATGGGGGTGCGTCGCCTGATGGAGTTCCTGGGCAACGTGGTGCCTTTCGTAGACGAAATGCCGCCTGTGCACAACACCCGTGGCGAAGTGATAAAGCCGGATGCCAACGGGCCGACCTCGCTCTACTTCTTCAAGACTGCCGTCGAACCGCACATCGGCGATGTGCAATATTTCAAGGTGATGAGCGGAAAGGTGCACGAAGGCGAGGATTTCGCCAATGCCGACCGGGGCTCGAAGGAACGCATCGCGCAGATTTACGCCTGCGCAGGTGCCAACCGCATCAAGGTGGAAGAAATGGTGGCAGGCGACATCGGTTGCACCGTGAAGCTGAAGGACGTACACACCGGCAACACGCTGAACGGCAAGGGAAGTGAAAACCGCTTCAACTTTATCAAATACCCCAATTCGAAGTATTCGCGTGCCATCAAGCCGGCCAACGAGGCCGACACGGAGAAGATGATGGCCATCCTGAACCGTATGCACGAAGAAGACCCGACCTGGGTGGTGGAACAGTCCAAGGAACTGCGGCAGACCATTGTGCACGGGCAGGGAGAATTCCACCTGCGCACCCTGAAGTGGAGACTGGAGAACAACGAGAAACTGGCCGTCAGCTTCGAAGAACCGCGCATCCCCTACCGGGAGACCATCACCAAGGCTGCGCGTGCCGACTACCGCCACAAGAAGCAGTCGGGCGGTGCAGGCCAGTTTGGCGAGGTGCACCTCATCGTGGAACCCTACTACGAGGGAATGCCTGCGCCGGATACCTATAAGTTCGGCGGGCAGGAATTCAAGATGAACGTCAGAGGCACGGAAGAAGTCTCATTGGAGTGGGGCGGCAAGTTGGTGTTTGTCAACTGTGTGGTGGGCGGTGCCATCGACACGCGCTTCATGCCTGCCATCCTGAAGGGTGTCATGTCGCGCATGGAACAAGGTCCGCTGACCGGGTCGTATGCCCGCGACGTGCGTGTGATTGTCTACGACGGCAAGATGCACCCGGTGGACTCCAACGAAATCTCCTTCATGCTGGCAGGGCGCAACGCTTTCAGCCAGGCCTTCAAGAATGCCGGCCCGAAGATTCTGGAGCCTATCTACGACGTGGAAGTCTTCGTGCCCTCCGACAAGATGGGCGACGTGATGAGCGACCTGCAAGGGCGGCGTGCCATGATTATGGGCATGAGCAGCGAATCCGGCTATGAAAAGCTCCAGGCCAAGGTGCCCTTGAAGGAGTTGTCTTCCTACTCCACCTCGCTGAGTTCGCTGACGGGCGGTCGGGCTTCGTTCATCATGAAGTTCGCGAGCTACGAGCTTGTGCCGGGCGATGTGCAAGAGAAACTGGTGAAGGAGTTCGAAGCCAAGCAAGCCGAAGAATAAGGCCGGGCTTTTGCCTGTCTTTAGGGATATTTGTCAGGGGGTGTGCCGGAAGGCATACCCCCTTTCTCATGCAAGGACGGCCGGGAAACTTTGTCATACAGTATGAAACTTGTGCTTAAAGATACAGAAT
>CAYPUJ010000188.1:0-2568 GCA_964413805.1 uncultured Bacteroides sp.
TTCACGCCTTTGAGGATGCGGAGTGCCTGCACCAGTCCGGAGGTTTGGGAGGCGGGGAGGTCGATTTGCGTCACGTCGCCCGTCACTATCATCTTGGTGTTCATGCCCATGCGGGTGAGGAACATCTTGATTTGGGCGGAGGTGGTGTTCTGTGCCTCGTCCAGGATGACTACGGCGTCGTTCAGCGTGCGGCCGCGCATAAAGGCCAGCGGGGCTATCTGTATGACATTCTGGTCCATGTACTCTTGCAGCTTGGCGGCCGGAATCATGTCTTGCAGGGCATCGTACAGCGGTTGCAGGTACGGGTCGATTTTCTCTTTCATGTCGCCCGGCAAGAATCCCAGCTTCTCACCGGCCTCTACGGCGGGACGGCTCAGGATGATTCTCTTGATTTCTTTGTTCTTCAGCGCACGCACGGCCAGGGCGATGGCGGTGTAGGTCTTGCCCGAACCCGCAGGACCGATGGCAAACAACATATCATGTGTGTAGAAGGCATTGGCCAGCCGTTGCTGGTTGTCGCTGCGCGGAATGATAGGTTTGCCCGTGACGCTGAACACGATGACGTTTTCTGCCCGTTCGGCCTGCGGTTCGTTCCCTTTGATGATGTCAATGATGACTTCTTCGCGGAGCGAGTTGTATTCGGCGCAGTATTTTTCCAGCTTGGTGATGTTCTCTTCGAAGGCACACATTTCTTCTTCGTCGCCCAACACCTTTATGACATTGCCCCGAGCCACGATGCGCAGTTTCGGATAAAGGGCTTTGAGCAATTGCATATTGGCATTGTTGACGCCGTAGAAGATAACCGGGTCTATGTCTTCGAGTACAATCAGTTTTTCTATCATTCGTTTGGTTCAGTACAAAGTTCAAAAATGAAAACAAAAGACGGAAGAGGCGGGAGCCGGAAAGACATTGCCGGAGGGATGTGCTCCTTTTTCGTCGATTATTATTTCTTCGCAAAGATAATGAAAGGTTAGCATACTTTGTGCGGCAACGGATGGTTTTTTGTTGCGATGCACCGGAGGGGGCTTGCACGGATTATTATATAAATAAGGTGTGGTGTACGAACCTTGTTCTCCCAGTTGTAGGTTTGCTGCTGGTGAATGTTTCGTATGCTGCTCTTTTACAGCCGTTTGTTCCGTACAGGTGTCGAACAGCTTCCATACAGGTGTCGAACGGCTTCCGTACAAGTGTCGAACAGCTTCCGTACAGGCACCGGACAAACGCCGTACAGGTACCGGACAAACCGGATGCAGGCGTTGAAAGTTGGAGGTCTTCCTTTGAGTTTTATATTAATTTAATCATCCGGCTGTAACACATTTCCAAAACATTTTCTTACTTTTGCACCGCGATTCCGGAAGAACCGTTTGAATGGAAAGTTTATTGTAAACATTATAACACTTAAAAGTTTAAACAAAATGATTAAAGTAGGTATTAATGGATTCGGACGTATCGGACGTTTCGTATTCCGCGCAGCTCAAAAGAGAAACGATATCCAAATCGTTGGTATTAACGACCTTTGCCCGGTAGACTACTTGGCATATATGCTGAAGTACGACACAATGCACGGCGCATTCGACGGCACGATTGAAGCTGACGTTGAAAACAGCAAGCTGATTGTAAACGGCAAGGAAATCCGTGTAACAGCTGAAAGGAATCCTGCTGACTTGAAGTGGAACGAGGTAGAAGCCGAATATGTGGTTGAATCTACGGGTTTGTTCCTGACGAAAGAAAAAGCTCAGGCTCACATCCAGGCCGGTGCTAAATATGTTGTAATGTCTGCTCCGTCAAAGGACGACACTCCCATGTTCGTTTGCGGTGTGAACGAAAAAACTTACGTAAAGGGTACTCAGTTCGTATCCAATGCTTCTTGCACAACCAACTGCCTGGCTCCCATCGCTAAGGTGTTGAATGACAAGTTTGGCATTGTCAACGGTTTGATGACTACCGTTCACTCTACTACTGCCACTCAGAAGACTGTTGACGGTCCTTCTTTGAAAGACTGGCGTGGTGGCCGTGCCGCTTCCGGCAATATCATCCCGTCTTCCACGGGTGCTGCCAAGGCTGTAGGCAAGGTTATCCCCGAACTGAACGGCAAGCTGACAGGTATTTCGATGCGTGTTCCGACTTTGGACGTTTCTGTAGTTGACCTGACGGTTAACCTGGCTAATCCTGCTACGAAAGAAGCCATCTGTGCTGCCATGAAAGAAGCTTCTGAAGGCGAACTGAAAGGCGTACTGGGCTATACGGAAGATGCAGTGGTTTCTTCTGACTTCCTGGGATGCACATTGACTTCCATTTTCGATGCCAATGCCGGTGTTTACCTGACAGATACTTTCGTAAAGGTTGTATCGTGGTACGACAACGAGATTGGTTACTCCAACAAGGTGCTTGACCTGATTGCCCACATGGCATCTGTTAACTGCTGATAAAACGATATTCAACGGTGTGAAGGGACGCTTTCCGGTTTCGGGAAGTGTCCTTTTTTAGTTCGCCCAGCACGGACATTCTTATCACGCACGAGCCGTAACACCTCGCCTATCAGGTCCTCGTTTTGGCCGTAGCTGTACA
>CAYPUJ010000189.1:0-2524 GCA_964413805.1 uncultured Bacteroides sp.
TCAAATCCGGCAATTCGTCCTTCCCGGCATTTGCGGACAGGCATTTCCCGGATGTTTCAAGCAGCTCAGATAAGGTGAACGGTTTGAACAGGCAGGCGGTGAAACCGCGAGTCTGCAATTCTTCCCCGTCGCAGCTGCCGGATGCGGTCGCCACGATGACGGGTATCTCTTTGGAATTGCCTATGCTTGACGAGCGCATCAAATCCAGTACCTCGTAGCCGTTCATCTCCGGCATCTTCAGGTCGGTTATCATAAAGTCGTAGGAACGTGTGCGCATCGCCTCCATCACGTCACTGACATTGCTGAACGTGTCGCAATGCACGCCTGCACTGGCGTACATATCCTTTATCATGTTCAGCAATACCTCGTTGTCGTCCAGGACAATGACGGAATATGGCTTTTCCACGCACGGCTTTTGGTCCTTGCTTTCTTCGGCGACGGCATCTGCGGTCTGCATGGGGATCTTCACCGTAAAGCGGCTTCCCCGGCTTTTCTCGCTCTCAAGCCGGATTGTACCGCCGAGCATGTCCACGATATGTTTCACGATGGACAATCCAAGTCCGAAGCCGTCCTGTGCGGCCGCATTGGAGAGCCGTTCAAAAGCATCGAAAACCCTCCGCTGCTCTTCTTCCGTCATGCCGCTGCCTGTATCTTCCACCATGAGTGTCAGCACACCGTCTGCATAGCCCGTCCGCAGGGTCACTTCTCCCGTGGCTGTGAATTTCAGGGCATTGTTCAGCAGGTTGTCGCCTATCTGTATGATGCGCTCACGGTCGCCCATCAGTATCACGTCCGCACCATTCTCAACCGTCAGCTGCAAATCTTTCGACTCGGCCTGTGGCGTGAACTCCGCCAGCAGGGTGTCGGCAACGGCGGACAGGCGGAACGGGCGGACATTGGTATGTTCCTTGCCGCTGTCAAGCCGGAAGAACTCAAGCAGGGAGTTGAGCATGGCTATCATACGCTTGGATGCCTGACGGATGCTGTCCGTGTATCGGGCGGCCTTCCCCGCATCGCTCTCCTCCGGTATTAGTTCGGCATAGCCATGAATGGCGGTCAGGGGGGTGCGCAGCTCGTGGGTGATGGTCTGCATCGTTTTCTGCCGGGCTTCTATCAGGTCTTCGTTACGGCGGGCTGTTTGTCCCAGCTTGTCTATCAGGTCTGCCGCTTCCCGCTTGTAACGGTTGATGCGCCTGTTATTGCTGTGTATGATGATATAGGAAATAAGCAGGAGGAGGAGCACGAAGACTGTCATGCCACCCACCATTATGAATGAATCCTCGCGCATGGCGGTGATCTCCGCCTCACGTCTTTGCAGGTCGCTATGTACCTTGTCATCCATACGGACTATCAATTCCTGTAATCGCCGGTTCAGTTCCCCGTTACGGGCGGAAAGGCTGTCGGCATATTGCTGTAATTGGAGGCTCTGCGTCCTCTGCCAGGCTATCACGTCACGGTTCAGGGTGTAAAGCATTGCCGTGGTTGCGGTGGGTTGGGGATTCTCTTTCTTGCCGAAGATGCCTAAAAAGCCTTTCCGCTTCGGTTTCTTCGGTTCTTCCCGGGCACTGTTCAATGCTATTGCTGGCACTTGCCGGGCTATTTTCTCGTTGATGGTGTCCTGTGCGGCAAGAACCTGTACAATATGACGCATCTTGGCTTCCTTGTCCTCCAGCAAATGCCTGATGCTGTCTATCCGTTCCGCCGGATAAACGGCCTTGAAATGGCACAATATGCTGTCCATTGTCATACGGCAGGAATGGTAATGTTCCAAATCCTCCGCTTCCCACTCCAATATCGTCTCTCCGAACAAGGATAACTCTATCATCTGCACATAGGCATCATGCAGCTGTTGGCGGAAATGGTTGATTTGCCTGTTCTCGTCCTCCAAAGACTCCAGTCTCAGCCATTCGTAGAAGCTGGTGTATGCTATGCTTCCAATCAGGACGGCGATAAGCAAGTAGCCAAAGGCTATTGTTTTGCGGAATAGTCTCAGTTGCTTCATTTCTCCCCCTGCTAAAAATTAATATGTACAAAGATAACGTAATTTTCTGATCCATCGGAATTTTCGAAATATAAATCTGCTACAGCTGACTGCGATTAGTAATATAAAAAGCCTTTATTGAAGAACCTTCTTCATTTCTTCACTGAAGATTCATTGGATACATTTTATTGATTCATCTCGCTAAGGTTATGTTTCCCTATAAACCAAAATTGACGAAAAGATAGTGCCGACAATGATTACATTTTACAGTTTGACAGGATCCGATACTTATTATCATGTAAATTTATTGGTTCTCAAAATTATAATGTTGCAACTTATTCTGCTATATATTTACGGAACTATCCATTTTGGTCTTGTTTCTCTCAAATCAAGCAAGCTCCATTGCTCATAAAGTACAATAATGATATCTCAGACTAAAGTAGATAGTTCCGATTATTTTTGCAGAATCGGTCGAATGTCTCATACTCAAATCAAGTAAATGAAAGCGATGGCAATTTTCCCCATCGTATGTACAAGTAGCCC
>CAYPUJ010000190.1:0-2503 GCA_964413805.1 uncultured Bacteroides sp.
TGGGTTGACACACCGCCGGGCAGGCTTCGGTTAATTAACGAAAAGGCAAGGTTAAATGTGGTTAAGGGATTAGGAATGTTAATTAGGCATTGTTAATTTTGCGGCCATGAAGAAGTCAACTATATGGATATTAGGCATCGTAATGGGTCTTTCCTTCCTCAGCCTGCTGTATCTTCAGATCAGCTACATCGAGGAAATGGTGAAGATGCGTAACGAGCAATTTGACGAGTCGGTGAAACGTGCCCTGATGGCCGCTTCGAAAGACGTGGAGTCGGCGGAAGTGGAACGCTGGCTGCGGGAAGACATATCCGAAGCCGAAAAGCAGGCATGGGAGCAAAGCTCGCAGAGCATGAAGGTGCAGCAGAAGTTTATGATTACTTCGCCGGACGGCTCGAAGATAACCACCTGGCAGTCGTACTCCAACGCACAGCCTTCGCCCCTGCCCAGGGCAATGATTTCGCGCAAACACGGCACCAAGACCATTCCGCAGACCTCGCGGTCGCTGGCCGACCTGATCAAGAAACGCTACATCTACCAGAAAGGGGTGCTGGACGAAGTGGTGTGGCAGATGCTCTACCATGCCAGCAACCGCCCCATCGAGGAACGGGTCAACTTCAAGAGCCTGGACGAATACATACAGTCGGGACTGGTGGACAACGGTGTAGACCTGAAATACCACTTCAAGGTGGTGGACTGGGACGGCAGGGAAGTGTACCGGTGCTCGGACTACAATGCCGAGGGAAGCGAGGCTTCCTACACGCAACCCCTCTTCCTGAACGACCCCCCCGCACGGATGAGCATCGTCAACGTGCACTTTCCGGGCAAGCAGGACTATATCTTCAGTTCTGTCAGCTTCATGATTCCGTCGCTGATATTCACGTTTGTACTGCTGATAACGTTCATCTTCACCATTTACATCGTGTTCCGGCAGAAGAAACTGACGGAAATGAAGAACGACTTCATCAACAACATGACGCACGAGTTCAAGACCCCGATTTCGACCATCTCCCTGGCCGCGCAGATGCTGAAAGACCCGTCGGTGGGGAAATCGCCCGCCATGTTCCAGCACATATCGGGTGTCATCAACGACGAGACAAAGCGGCTGAGGTTCCAGGTGGAGAAGGTGCTGCAGATGTCGATGTTCGACCGCCAGAAGGCCACGCTGAAAATGAAGGAACTGGACGTCAACGAACTGATAGCCGGTGTCGTCCACACCTTTGCCCTGAAAGTGGAACGCTACAACGGCACCATCGACACCGGACTGGAGGCGGAAGACTCCGTGATAGAGGCCGACGAAATGCACCTGACCAACGTGGTGTTCAACCTCATGGACAATGCCGTGAAGTATAAGCGTCCGGACGTGGACCTGCAGCTGCTGGTGAAGACCTGGAACGAGCCGGGCAAACTGATGATTTCCATCCAGGACAACGGAATCGGCATCAAGAAGGAAAACCTGAAAAAGATATTCGAGAAGTTCTACCGCGTGCATACGGGCAACCTGCACGACGTGAAAGGGTTCGGGCTGGGACTGGCCTACGTGAAGAAAATCATCTCCGACCACAGGGGCAGCATCCGGGCCGAAAGCGAACTGAACGTGGGAACGAAATTTATTATAGCATTACCTTTACTTAAAAAATGATTGATATGGACGAGAAAGTACGTATTTTATTGTGCGAAGACGACGAGAATCTTGGCATGTTGTTGCGGGAATACTTGCAGGCAAAAGGCTATGGAGCCGAGTTGTACCCCGACGGAGAGGCCGGCTACAAGGCTTTTCTGAAGAACAAATACGATTTGTGTGTGTTTGACGTGATGATGCCCAAAAAGGACGGATTCACCCTGGCACAGGAAGTGAGGGCAGCCAACGCCGAGATTCCCATTATCTTCCTGACAGCCAAGACGCTGAAAGAAGACATCCTGGAGGGCTTCAAGATTGGCGCGGACGACTACATCACCAAGCCTTTCAGCATGGAGGAACTGACGTTCCGTATCGAGGCCATCCTGCGGCGGGTGCGCGGAAAGAAGAACAAGGAAAGCAACATCTACAAGATCGGCAAGTTCACTTTCGACACGCAGAAACAGATTCTGTCCACCCCGGAAAAACAGACCAAGCTGACCACCAAGGAATCGGAACTGCTGAGCCTGCTGTGCGCCCACGCCAACGAAATCCTGCAGCGCGACTTTGCCTTGAAGACCATCTGGATTGACGACAACTATTTCAACGCCCGCAGCATGGATGTGTACATCACCAAGCTGCGCAAGCACCTGAAGGAGGACGACTCCATCGAAATCATCAACATTCACGGCAAGGGCTACAAACTGATTACGCCGGAAGTTGACTCCTGACAACCGGCTTTCTCCGGCAGGTCCGTGAAACACATACAGGCGGTACATGCGGTGGAAACACTCCGCATGACCGCCTTTTTCATGCAAAACCATCGCCACCTGAAAACAGAAATCAGATAGAAATCTTCCGATAACTATCTGATTACCAAATGAGCGG
>CAYPUJ010000191.1:0-2374 GCA_964413805.1 uncultured Bacteroides sp.
TCACTACAAAGATAATATTTCAGCCCCTATTATTCATAGTGCAAATCTAAAGGATTAACACAGTTCACAGTTACGGAGTATAAATATTTTTCCGCGTTTTCTGTAAATATTGGGAGAAAACATCCAAAGTGCCCGAAAACGGCGTAAAACGCGGGAAAAACCCCGAAAAGTGTACCTTGGGTAAGAAAGAAAAGAAAAGTAGCAAAAGAAAAGAAAGAAAAAAACAAAATCAAAACAAACAAAAAACAAACCAAACCCAAAACAAAAACAAACCGGACCAAACCCGAAAACAAAACAAAGAAAACCCCTCCTCAAAGGTTCCCCCGAAACGTGGGAACCGGGGGACGCAGGCCGGGGCCTGCGGAGGGAGGATTTCTTCGGGGTGTTTAATGCTTTTGCCTCAAACGTTTCCGCAGAAAGAAAAATGACCCTATCTTTGCAGCAGGATAAGCCCGGAAAGTTTGGGGCTTGCCGGACATATTTGTTAATTTTGCAACAACATACCGGAAACATCATGTGGATACTCATCATCAGCCTGCTCGCATTGGGATGCTTCGCCGCCGTGGCCGGAAGGGTGTGCAACCGCCGCCCGCAAGGCCGGACGGAACAGGACGGACACGACACCCGTCCCGAAACGGCAGCCCCGGACACCGGATGCTGCGGACAGCACGCCGTGTGCGAGCGTGACAGCCTGCTGGCGGCTGTGAGCAGACGGGTGGAGTACTACGACGACGAGGAACTGGACCGCTACGCCGGTCTGCCCGCCGACCGCTACACCCCCCAACAGGAGGAGGACTTCCGCGAAGTGTTCTACACCATGCGCGAAGAAGACGTGGCGGGATGGGTGCGCAGCCTGCAACTGCGGGGCATTGCCCTGCCCGACGGCATCCGCGACGAGGTGCTGCTGGTGGTGGGAGAGCGAAGGGACTGACAACCAAAGGAGAGCGAAAAAGGAGTTATGGACTTACTGCAATACACATTCTTTCAGAACGCCCTCATGGGCAGCCTGCTTGCCAGCGTGGTGTGCGGCATGGTGGGAACCTACATCGTGGCGCGCCGCCTGGTGTTCATCAGCGGGGGACTGACGCACGCCTCGTTCGGGGGCATCGGCCTGGGGCTGTACACGGGCATCCCGCCCGTGCTGTCGGCGGCCGTGTTTGCCCTGCTGTCGGCCTTCGGGGTGGAGTGGCTCAGCCGTCGGCGCGACACGCGCGAAGACTCGGCCATCGCCATGTTCTGGACGCTGGGCATGGCAGTGGGCATCATCTTCACTTTCCTTTCGCCGGGGTTTGCCCCCGACCTTTCCGCCTACCTTTTCGGCAACATCCTGACCATCACGGCCGGCGACCTCCTGCTGCTGGGCGGGCTGACGGGGGCGGTGCTGCTGTTCTTCGGGCTGTTCCTCCGTCCCATCGTCTACGTGGCGTTCGACCGCGAGTTTGCCCGTTCGCAGGGCATTCCGGTGCGGCGGTTCGAGTACGCGCTGATGGCGTGCATCGCCCTCACCATCGTGGCCTGCCTGCGCATGGTGGGCATCGTGCTGGTGATTTCGCTGCTCACCATCCCGCAGATGACGGCCAACCTCTTCACCGGCCGCTTCGTGCACATCATCTGGCTGTCAGTCGCCATCGGCTATGCCGGCTGCCTGGGCGGACTGCTGCTGTCGTTCCGCCTGAATGTGCCGTCGGGGGCAAGCATCATCTTCGTCTCGATACTGATATACGCAGTGTGCAAGATCTGGAAATCGAACAAAAAAACATACAGGACACTATGGAAATCAAGATTCAATCGTTAGAACAAATCCGTGAGGCGGCCCGGCAGTTTGTGGCGCACATGGGCGACAACACCGTCTTTGCCTTCTACGGAAAGATGGGAGCGGGGAAGACCACGTTCATCAAAGCCGTGTGCGAGGAACTGGGGGTGACGGATGTCATCACCTCGCCCTCCTTCGCCATCGTCAACGAGTACCGTTCGGATGTCGGGGGAGAACTGATCTACCACTTCGATTTCTACCGCATCAGGAAGCTGGAGGAAGTGTACGACATGGGCTATGAGGACTACTTCTACAGCGGCGCGCTCTGCTTCATCGAGTGGCCGGAACTGGTGGAAGAACTCTTGCCGGGCAATGCCGTGAAGGTGACCATTGAAGAGACCGGAGACGGGGAACGCAAACTGACCGTGGAGGAACCCGCGTGAGCCACTACCTCATCCAAGCCATCTTTGCCACCACGGGGACGGTCGCCCTGCTGGCCGCCCTGCTGGACTGGGACTGGTTTTTCACCGCCCGCAACACGCAGTTCATCGTCAGCAACGTGGGCAGGCGGCAGGCCCGCTGGTTCTACGGGGTGCTGGGGGTGATTCTGATGGGGACGGC
>CAYPUJ010000192.1:0-2336 GCA_964413805.1 uncultured Bacteroides sp.
TGCATTTTATGGCACACAAATGACGCAAATGGACACGAATTTACACAGATTAAATTTGCGCTGTGTCTGCAATGTGAACTGTGTTCCTTTGTGTCCATTTGCGTCATTTGTGTGCCATAAAATGAAATACATTCCGTGCACAGTATAAAAAGCGTAAGGGTAAGGTAGTGGAAAGGTTGTGTCTAATTAACAGAAACTCTGAAAGAACCCGCTCATGTCGTAACGGTACTCAACCTCAGCATCTTTCCAATCGGGGGCGATGCCTGTATGCTCCTCTATATGTCGGGCCTGTTCATTCATTACCTGCTCAAAGTCCTGCCGGGCCTCCTGTTCGGTCAGCCCGCTGCCCACGACCGGAACTGCATCGTTAGCCGCATAGATGCTGTAACCCTTGCTCTCGCCTTTTTCGACGATTGCCACTACTTTTCTCATGCCTTTCTGATTTTTCAATAACGTTTGTCCAATTAACCCCGCCTCCCCGAAGGGAAGCGGGCAGCTCTTATGAAGCCTTTTCATTTTTGATTGAGTTTTGGGATACCTTCAATCCGTTGTATGACTTATTTTTTCCTACTCCTTAAAAAGTAAGATATGATTGCTGCTATAGTACCCCCTGCGAAAATGGTTCCTAATACTTCTTTTCCGAATATTATCAAGCAAAAAGAGGCGGAAAGGAATAAAATCACAATAATGAAAGCCATCACCAAAGCTGTCATATTATATTTGTGAGCGAACCTGAGATCCTTTTCAGACAGACGCATTCTATCTTCATTAAACTTGATTCTTGCATCCTGTTCCCTTTCCGTCCTTCCCATTATCCAAGGAATAATATCCTTTGAAATGTCGTTCAGCTTTGCAAGCTCATCAGCAGAAGGCAACAGATTATCATCTACGACGGTCTTTTGTTCGAATGTCAATCCCCGATTATTGCTCAACGTATTTTGCTCTGCCTTTTTCACCATAATCTACTGTATCTGTCGAATCTTTTTTTTAGCTTCCTCTGTAGATTCCCTGAAATCCTGAGCCAAGCGAGCCATATCACCTTTCATACGCTTCTTATCATCATATATTCCATAATAAGACAATTCATCGATACGCACTCTCCCACCCGGTATCAGGGAGTTGTCTCCCTGATATGGCAGGAACACGCCCCGCATGGATGATAATATATGCTTGATATCCTTTATCATAATTGATTGTTTCCATTGCAAAGGAAACGCTTTCCTTTCTCATTTCCGTTGATACTCCTATGTTTAACAGCACACCTTTGCATTGTTTAACATATCTCTTTCCAACCGCACCGCGACAGTGCGCGGGTTCTTTCGCCCCTCACATCTTCACCGTCAGTTTCCTGCCCGTGTAGGTCACGGTTTTCTCTTTTCCGTCGGGGGTGCGGACCACAAACTGACGCTTCTCCAACATTCCCGGATAGGAGCCCCGGCGGGCACCGATGGTGAGCGTATGGCGGGCATCGTCCCACTTCAGGGGAATCTCGGTGTAGGCACCCGACTCGTAATTGTAGTTGTCGAACTCGTCCTCGTACAGGCAGAAGGTGCCGTCGGCTCCCGGATAGACCGCCAGCACAAGGCTGTCCCAAGGTTTCTCGGTGGCGTACTGCACATCGGGACCCAACGGGACGATGCTGCCCGCACGGACGTAGAGGGGCATGATGTCCAACGGAGCGGCTTTGTCCACAGTGGTGCCGCCCTCGTGGCGTTCGTTGGTCCAGTAGTCATACCAGGCCGTGCCTTGGGGCAGGTAAACCTGGGCGGACTTCACCGTGCCGAAATCGGGCACGCGGTTGTCGCCTTCCCGGCGGGAATACATGGGTTCGGTGACGGGACACACCAGGAACGCCTTACCGAACATATACTCACTGCCCATGTCCCACACGCGCTTGTCGGCGGCAAAATCCATGGCAAGGGCACGCAGGAAACTCGACCGGCGGGCCGTTACCTCCCAGGAGGTAGAATAGATGTAGGGCAGCAGCGTGTAGCGCAGGCGGATGAACTTCCCGATGGCATCGTAGTAAGGTTCTCCCTTTTGGCCGAACTGCCAGATTTCGCGGGGAGCATCCGTGCCGTGGCTGCGCATCATGGGGCAGAACGTGCCGAACTGCAACCAGCGGACATACAACTCACGGTAGTCGGCATCGTCCAACCGCTTGGGGTAGTTGCCGAGGAAGAAGCCACCGATGTCGGTGTTCCAGTGCGGGATGCCGCAGAGCGAGAAGTTCAGGCCGGCCGGCAACTGGCGGCTGAAGACATCCCAGGTAGCCTGCACGTCGCCCGTCCAGGTGTTGGCACCGTAGCGTTGCTGCCCGGCAAAGGCGGAGCGGG
>CAYPUJ010000193.1:0-2333 GCA_964413805.1 uncultured Bacteroides sp.
TTCTGCGGGTTCGACACGAATTTGATCCACCGTTACTTCACGTCCATGCCGTCCTTCCCTGTACCAGCCCTTGCCGGGATGGATACGGGCAAGGTCGTTTCCGTCCATGACTACTGTCCCTTTAGGCAGTTCCCTTTCTTCGGGCACTACGGACAGACCTTGATTGACATATTGCCCTTGCCCGCCTTGCCCCATTTGCTCCGCTTGGGCAAGTTGGTGGTCCAAGTCTTCCTTGACAGCCGGGTGCAGCTCAATGGCAATCACCTTGTCGCTGTTCAGCATATCCATCGTGATGGGAGCGGAAAAGTCCTCCTTGATGACTCCGTTGATGATTTCCAGCCGTCTTTCCACAGGCACTTCCTGCGCGGAATTGTGGGTCAATGCCGCCAGTTCCTCATCGGTCAGGTCGTATTGCAGGTCTGCGGTAATGGAGGCGGACTGTATGGTCAGCGTCTTGCGCTCCGCATCGATGAGTATGCCGTGACTTGCCAGACACTCCTGCCATTTCCCGTTGGTGAAATAGACGGGAGAGGCGACGAGCGTATCGTAGGGTTTGGCCGGTTCGGTGGGGCGTGGCCTGGGCTGCAAAGGCGTGATGACCGTTTCCAGTTCCTCCAATACATCCTGCCCTGCCACTGCGGTGGTGGGATGCCCCTTGTAATAGAAGCCATAACCACCGCTCTGCAGCTCGCCCGGCTTCATGCGTCCGTCGGGCCGGTTAGCCACCATCGGTGCACCGGGATAGTAGAGGTTGCCGCCGATGCGTCGCAGGTGGAAGCCCTCCTGCCGGCGTGGTGTCCAGCCGAGAAAGGAATCTCCCCACGGATGGCTGCGCATGGAATGAGGCATGCCTGTCCGTCCGTATTCGCCCGTGCCGATGCGGTAGCCGTGCAGTCCCATGGCCACACGCCCGTTGGCGTTCCGCGCGTGCACGAAGTCCTTGGGCAGGTCGAAGTCAGCCGCCACGATGCTGGCGAAGGTGTTGTAGCACCGGCGGTTGGCCTGATTCGTTCCCCAGTCGGTCAGGGCCTGCAGCTGCTTTCCGGTGATGGGATAGGACAACAGCGGGGAGTCATGCCCCTGCACAAGCAGGACAAACCCGTCGCTGCTTCCTGCGATATGCCCCCTCATGCCGTTGCGGGCCAACAGGTCTTGCATCTCCGCCGGCAGTTCCAGGGGGCGGGGGTTGGTGTTCTTTCGTATGCTCATTTCCTTGCTTTGGATGGTTTTGATAATTCAGGCATCTCCGTTAGCCATTGCTTCCTCCATCTCCTCCTGTTTCAGGTCGAGGAAGCGCAGGGCCGTGTCGTCGTCCATCGGCAGGTCGCGCAAACGGCAATACTTTTCGTATTCCGTCCTCCATTCCCTTGAATGGCGGAGCACGTAGTCTCTCCAGCCGTACTCTTCGCCCTGCACTTTCTCCACGAGGGTCTCTTCGGGATAATACTCTTCCTTTGCCATGATGCCTTACAGTTTGGGAGTGTTGGCGTTCTGCATCCTGAGCCGGCTGTTCCGCTTCAGTTCGTTCCACATCTCTTCGGTGTAGTCATCCTCATGCACATAGTCGAGTCCGCCCTTGCCGTCTGCCACCCAGCAGCCGAAACAGCCGAAGTTGTACTTCTCCCACCCGCGTTTGGCTTCCTGCTTCCATTGCACGCCGTCGCCCACGCACACCAATATGCCCGTTGGCTCGTTCAGGTCGATGCCGATGGTCACCAGCCCGTCGCCCTCCGCCACGGTCAGCGGCTCGCCCACCCGCAGGCAGTTGATTTCCGCATGGGAAAGGTGGAACCCGTCGGCTATGACCTGCAGGTTGCGCCCGATGACGGGTGTGGGCACGGAGAGGATTTGCTTCGTGCCGGGATCTGTCTGGTGGAACGCCTGCACAGGGTTGTCACTGTCGCCCTGCATCGGTGCGATGACGGCTTTTCCCTCCAGGAGGCGTTGTCTCTGTTCCCCGCTGAACCGTTCCAGGCGGCTCTCCACCAACACGGGATAGAACAGCACATCGGCGGTGCCGTCCTCCCGCCGTACCAGCGAGAAGCGTGTCCGGGCATGGACGGTGTTACCTTCCGAATCGTTCATGGAAATGGGCAAAACGGGCGAGCGGCGGCCCGAATGGATGGCTTGCAGCACATTCACCGGCAGGTCGCCGATCATCTCCCTTGTCAGCCCGAATTGTCCGAGTGTGCCGTAGGGCACTTCCTCCTCCGAGAATTTGTATCTGTTCATTCGTCCGAAATTTGTTTGTTACACTCGGACAAAAATAAGGCGGCTGCAAGCCGGCAAAAGAAAGGCAGGAAAGAAAACAGCCCGGATTTAGGCTTAATTAG
>CAYPUJ010000194.1:0-2315 GCA_964413805.1 uncultured Bacteroides sp.
GCCATTCATTTTTTCTTCCCCCGTTTGCGGGTAACGCTTTGCTCGTTCAAGACATCATCCAACGACCGGTATTGCTTTTGTGCAAAGAGAGCGTCAAATTCGGACAGCGCATTCAGGGCAAACCCAATCTGAAGCAATCCTTTCAAGGATATTTCTCCCGTCTGCTCGAAACGGCGGTAAGTGGCAAACTTGATGCCGGCCCTTGCGGCCATGCCTTCCTGGGTCAGGTTCAGCTCCAGCCTTCGTGTCTTGACCCTTGCCGCAATCTTCCGGGCTACATCGTTGGGGGTCGAAACATCAAGTGCTATTATATTGTTCATAAGGTCTCTGTTTCGCAATCAACAAATAATATATTGTTCCCTACGGATTCTTCATCAGCCTCCCCAGTACCTCCAACGTCGCCTCTAACTGTACGTCACGCCCTTCGAGCACGTCCTGATAGGTGGGATGTACCGTCACATCGGGCCGGATGCCCCCGGCTGCCGCGTGGGATTGGACAAAGAACAGAGCCCGGTAGCCGCCGGGCAGGTCAACCGTGACGGGTTCGCCCGTGCAGCCCGCTGTAGGCTCGCCCACTACTAGGGCGCGGCGTTTTTCCTTTATCAGTTGCACAAACTCCTCGGCTGCCGAACCTGTCTGTCCGTCCGAAAGTACGACCATCGGCTGGAGCAGACGGAGCGAATCGGGCACAGTGTTGCGACCGTCCGCACCGGGCAGGATGCTATTGGCCAGCACGTGCCAGGCTTGGGCGGTTCCGCCCCGGTTGCCGCGCACGTCCACCACCAGGGCCTTGCAACGCCGCAAGCGGTCGAGGTGCCGGAGGAAGACGGAACGTATCCCGTCCAGGTGGTCGGCGGCACAGGTGGTGAGGTGGAGGTGGCCGATGCTGTCGGTCAGGTAGCGCACGACCAGGGGTGGGAGCGTGGCAGTGTCGGCCATCGCCTCGCCTGCCGTCGAGGCATTGCGCAGCAGTTGCACCCGGTGTTCACGCCCCAGCGGCGGACGGACGGTGAGTTCCACCTTCGAGCCGGGACGGCCCTTCAGCAGGGCGGCTGCGGCCTCGGCATACTTCCGGTGCGCTGCGGCTGCACCCACATAGGGAAAGACCGAGTCGCGCAGGTAGACATCGACGGGGATGCCGTCCACGGCCACCACCTCGCTACGCAGGGGGATGTCGGCTTGCAGGCTGCGGGACACGTTCTTCACATACACCCGTGTCCCCACGCTGCCGGTCTGCACGGGTGGCACGTCCACGGGCGGCTCGACGGACGGGGGCAGAAGGCGGGTGCTCACCCCGTCGAAGGCGGACAGAAAGGCAGACAAAGTGCGGTAGTAGGCATAGTTGTCGGCGGCCTGCTCCACGCGGGGCAGGTAGGCCCGGTAGAGGCTGTCCGGACGTGCCGGATTGTCGGGAGAAGCAAAATTGCAGGACAGTTCCTTCCACAGCAGCGAGAGGGCATAGATGCGCTCCTCGCGGTCGGGCAAAGGGTCGCTCCGGCGTTCACCCTTCAGTTCGCGAAGGCGGAGCAGGTAGTAGCCCACCACTTCGGCCGTCTCAGCCTGGTTCTGCCCGTAAGCGGTTTTGAGCAGGGGGTAGCCCTCCAGCAACGCCAGCAGGCGGTCGCTGTCCACAAAGGAGGAGCGTCCCGTGGCGGGGTCCAGTTCGTAGTAGACCCGCATGTTCACCAGTCCCGAGGCGGCAATGGCATAACCCACTTCACCGCCCAGCCGGGCGATGCCCGAGGGAACGACACCGCTGCTTGCCGCCTGCCCCACGGGTTGCGCGTTGTAGTAAATCTTCCCGCCCATCCAGAAAGCCTGTGCATACCAGTTGCCGAAGCTGTAACGCCCGTAGCGCATCTTGCGGCAGTTGACGTAGAGCGTGGAGTCGATGCGCACGGCATAGCACCGTTTGCGCAGGTAGCGGCTCAGCCCCCGGTTTCCGGCCGACTCGATGCGGTAGTCCGCCCCGCCCGTCAGGTAGAGCTGGTTTCTGGAGCGTTTGTCCACCACCAGGGTCGTCACCGTGTCTCCCCGCTCCTCCAGCAACTCGTTGAGGTTGGCGTAGATAATCTGCTGTGCTGTGCCCGGCATGGCCGCCAACACAGCCAACACCCACAGCATCCATATTCTTTTCATCCTTGTCTGCATAATATCCGAACCCAAAAGCGTTTCATGAGTTAAAAGTACGGCTTTTGCCGGAAGAATGCAAAAGAATGTACCGAAAAAAACAGAAACCGCCTATCTTTGCACACAAAACCCTCAAAAAAAGACACGGAACGATGAAAGACAATACTTCCAGTACCTCCGCCGGG
>CAYPUJ010000195.1:0-2303 GCA_964413805.1 uncultured Bacteroides sp.
GGCATCCACAACCCGCTGCCTCCCAGAATCATCGGTATCACGCCCATCGAGGCGGCTGCCGACGTGAGGAAGATGGGACGCATACGCCGCAGGGCGGAGTGGTAGATGGCCTCGGAAGCAGAGAGATGCTCGGTGGAGCGCAGCTCTTCGGCATAGTCGAACATGATGATGCCGTTGCGCACGATGATGCCCATCAGGGCCACAATGCCCAAGGTGGAAGTTGCGCTGAAGTCCACTCCCTGAACCAGCACGCCCACAGCAGTGCCGAACAGGCAGAGCGTAAGCCCGGAGAACATCAGCAGGGCGAGGCTCACCCGGCGGAAATGTACCAGCAGGATGAAGAAAATCATGACGGCGGCCAGCGACAGGCCGTTGAGGATCATGGGCAGCTTCTCGTCGGTGGTTTCCTGTTCGCCGCCGTAGGTGACACGGGTGCCGGGACTAAGCTGCACGTCCTCCAACGCTTCCTGCACACCGGCGGTCACCGTCATGGCTTTCGCGCCCCGCACCACATCGGCCTGCACGGTGGTGGTGTAGACACCGTTGCGCCGCACTATCTGGCCTTCTTTCCAAACCGGTACCACGTCGGCTACCTGACGCAAGGGCACGTCGGCCAGCCCGGCGGTTGCAGGCACCAGTTCGTCCTTCAGTTGCGAGGACAGGGCGCGGTCAGCCTTCATGCCCTTCAGCGTGACGGGCAGGTTGTAGTCGCCTTCCCACACGTTGGCCACGGTCAGCCCGTCGCCGTAGCGCAGGGCAAGGGTAGACTCTACGCCGAGGTTGCTGACACCCAGGCGGGTGGCTTCATCGCCGCGCAGCCGGATACTGACGGCAGGCAGCGGCTCGTTGTAGTCGGTCTGCACCAGCGCAAGCCCCGGCAGGGTGTGCAGGCGTTCTTCCACCAGCACAGCATCGTGCTTGAGTGCCTCCGGGTCTTCGTTGGTGAGGCGCACCTCGATGGGATAAACCGCATCGCTATAGCTCAGTTGCTTGAAGCGCACACGGGCATCGGGAAAGTAGTCGCTGTATTGCGGAGCATACTCGTCCAACAGTTGCACGGTGGCTTTCGTGGACGTGGTGTTCACGATGAACTGGGCAAAGTTGGTGCCCCCTATCTGCGGCGCATAGCTGGCCTGGAAGCGGGGTGAGGAGCATCCCTTGAAAGAAGCCACGCTCACCACGCGCGGGTCGCGGCGCAGGATGTGCTCCAGGCTGTCGGCCACCTGTGCGGTGACATCCACATCGGTACCTGTGGGCAGGTATATCTCCACGGCAAACTGGTTGCGGTCGGCCACGGGCATGAGTTGCAGGGGAACCCGCCCCATCAGCACGATGCCTGCCACGATGGAGGCGATGCCGACGCACACCGTCACAATGGGATGGCGGAAGCAGCAGCCGAACAACCGGTCGTAGTACTTCTGCAAAAGGGTGAGGAAGGAGAAGGCCGGCTTCCCGTCCTTCCGTATCTTCGTTTCCATCGGCTTGCGGATAAACCAGAACTGCATGAAAGGCACCAGCAGGGTGGCCACGAGCAGCGACGTGCCCAGCACGATGGTGATGCTCCAGGGGAAACTGAGCAGGAAGTCGTGTATCATCCCCGACGTGGTAAACAGGAAGGGGAAGAACGTGATGCTGATGGCCAGCGTGGCCGAGAAAATGGACTTGAGGAAGTGTGTGGTGCTCCAGATGGAAGCGTGCCAGCGCGACATGCCTTCGCCCAGCTTCTCCAGGTAGCTGTCGATGATGACGATGCTGTTGTCCACAATCATGCCCAAGGTCACAATCAGCGCGGCCAGCGTCACGGTGTTCAGCTCGATGCCGAAAGCGTTGAACAGGCCGAGGGAGATGAAGATGGTGATGGGAATGGTGCCGGCTGCCACCAATGCCACGCGCAGGGGCAGAAGCAGCATCACCACAACGACCACTGCCACGATGGCGATGAGCAGTTCCCTGAGGAAGTTGACCACGCTGTCGTTCACCACCTTGGGCTGGTCGGTGATGCGGTACAGGGTCACGTCCTGTGGCAATTCGCTCTGGAACTCATCCAGCACCTCGCCCACCTCGTCGCCCATAGCCACGATGTTCTGTCCCTTCTTCATCTCGACGGACAGCAGGATGCACTTGCGCCCGTTGTTGGTGATGTAGCTGTCCGGATCGGGGTATTCACGCACCACGCGGGCCACGTCCTTCAGGCGTACCACGTTGCCCTGCGGGTCGGCGTAGACAATCTGCTCCTGCACGTCGCGCACGGTGTTGAGCGAGCGTTCGACGTAGATGGGGCTGACCATCGAGCCGTCCTTCAC
>CAYPUJ010000196.1:0-2163 GCA_964413805.1 uncultured Bacteroides sp.
ACTGAATATGTACTGATAGGTACGCTCGCAAGTTTTACAATAGCGATACTTATTGGTTTTGCAGTATTACAGACTCTGAAATAGGACAAACCAATCGGGCAAGGACTTGGTAAGAACAAAGTTTTTGCCCGATTGATTCATTTGTATTTTTATCTTCTCATGCGCTCCAGTTCTTCGTCACGAACCATCTTCCCATTGAGGTTCTCCCGCATCCTGTCAAGGAAGTAGGTGCGGCTCTCGTTCTTGCGGCGTTTGATGTCGATGTAGAAACGGTAGCAGTCCTTTGATTCCACACCGAATATCTTGTACAGGAGCGGTGCGAGCTGTTTGAGCGGCATGTTGCCATTGTTGATGCAGCCCATCTCGTTGATGCCGTAGATCAGTTCCACGAGGTCGATGGCATTGCCTGTCCATCGCAAGGGTATGGCGGAACTTCCGGTTGTGTTGTCTGTGGATGTGTGGATGGGATTCAGTGGTGGCACTTGGGTATGGCTTGATGCGAGGTGCCTCTGCATCTTGCGGACAAATGAGAGGGCTTTGCGCACATACAAGTCCTTGGGGCAGCCGGCTGCCGCGGAGTGGAGTGTATGGTGGTGCTGCAATTCGTTTTCCGTGTAAGCCAGCACGATTGCGGTGCTGTTGCGGTCCGTGCATTCATGGCACAGTGATATGGCCGCTTTTACAAAATCACCGTATGCGGTTTCCAGACTTCCGTTCCCGGTTTCGTTTATCAGCGCGAAAAACTCGGTTTCCGCCAATATGAGATAGTTCATTTCTTTTTCCATTTGAGGGTTTTTACACGTTGTTTATTCAGTGTGCGCACACTTATTGGTAGTGCAAAACGCTTTCCCGCAAAAAGAAAAAAACGGCAAGGAATCGTATCTTGCTGACTTGTAACAAGATAGAACCAGAAAGTATTTTTCAGCCGATTTTCAGGCCGCTTGAAATGTGTCCGGAATCCGAACACGTGTTCAAGTTCTGGACACATATGATGTCCGCTTCCTGAACACGCAGTCCCGTTCACGTTGCCCGCCACACATCATGCAGACCGTATTCTTCCAGTTTGCTGTACAGCGTTGTCCTGCCTATCCCCAGCAGTTTCGCAGCCAGTTTCTTGTTCCCTTTCGCCTGTTTCAAGGCACGCATGATACGCTCCTTTTCTTCCTCTCCGTTTTTCAGTGTAAAACCGGCCGGTGATGCTGTTTGTCCACCGCCGAGTTCCAAATCATCCTCGGTTATCATATCATTCTCGGATTGCAGGACTGCTGTAAATATCTTCTGTTTAAGCTCCCGCACGTTGCCCGGCCACGAATAGGTGAGCAGGGCTTTGCGGGCGGCGGCATTGAAGCCTTTGATGCCTTGTGCCAGTTCCTGGTTGGCGCTTTCACGGAAGAACTCCGCCAACGGCATGATGTCTTCCTGGCAGTCACGTAACGGCGGTACGGTTATCACGAACTCCTGCAGGCGGTATAACAAATCCTGGCGGAAGCGTTTTTCGGCCACGGCTTTTTGTAAATTCTCATTCGTCGCCGCCACTATCCGCACGTTGGCGGTCTTGTATTCCTTGGCGCCGACAGGCCGGTAGCGGCGTTCCTGTATGGCACGGAGCAGCATCTGCTGCGCTTCCATGGTCAGGTTGCCGACTTCGTCGAGAAAAAGCGTGCCGCCACCGGCTTCCTGGAAGTATCCGTCTTTATTGGCATCCGCACCTGTAAACGCCCCTTTGACGTGTCCGAAGAAAGCGGACTGCGCCAATGATGGGGACAATGTGCCACAATCCACTGCCACGAATGGCTTGTCGGACAGTTTGCTCTGCATGTGGATGTGGTGGGCGATATGTTCCTTTCCTGTGCCATTCTCGCCCAGTATCAGTACGTTTATACGGGTGGGGGCGACAAGGCGTACGCGTTTCTTGATGTACGTGAAAGCCGCCCCGCTCCGCTTGAATATCGGTATCTGCCGCTGTTTCCGTTTTTCCTGCTCTTTCTGTATGGAACGGACGAGCGAGACCAGCCTGTCCTCCAATAGCGGTTTCTGTATATAGTCCTTAGAGCCGAGCTTCATGCTCTCCACCGCCGAATTGACCTCCCCGTAGTTTGTCATGGTGATGAACGGGTGGTCCTTGCCGTTGGCACGCATCCAGCGCAGCAGGTCGATGCTCTC
>CAYPUJ010000197.1:0-2083 GCA_964413805.1 uncultured Bacteroides sp.
ACCAACAACATCCTGACCAACACGCCGGATTGCGCCGGTCTGACACGTAACAGCAGCACGAATGCACCAAGCTGCAGCGGCAATAACTACTACAACGTGTCGGATGGTGTCCTGGAAGAAGACCCCAGCGGCATGACCTACGATCCCGGCTATGCCGATGCCGATGCAGGCGACTTCACAGTGAGCCACGAAGAACTGATTTATTATGGCACAGGCGACCCGCGTTGGTATGAATGAGTAAAGAATGAAAAAAGTGTCTGTATGAAGTCGTGAGATTTTGTTAGACATTCCTTGCAGGGGAGGCACCGACAATACAACCGGTGGCCTCCCCTTTTTGCAAATGCGCTGCCCCATCGTTGCACATATTCCCCAAAATCTCTATCTTTGTCTTCCAATCGAAACAAATGTACCAACCTGTAAAACGGAAACCGTATGGAAACAACCCGTCAGAACAAAATAGCCCGCCTGATTCAAAAGGAACTGAGTGATATATTCCTGTTGCAAACCAAGTCGATGCACGGTGTGCTGGTGTCGGTCAGCACGGTGCGCATCAGTCCCGACCTCAGCGTGGCACGCGCATACCTCAGCATCTTTCCCTCGGAACGTGCGGCCGAGATGGTGAAAAACATCAACGACAACGTGAAGACCATCCGCTATGAACTGGGCACCCGCGTCCGCTACCAGTTGCGCATCGTTCCGGAACTGAAGTTCTTCGTGGACGACTCCCTGGACTACCTGGAAAGGATTGACGAACTCCTGAAATGAACTTCCCCCTTTACATTGCCCGCCGTTACCTTTTCTCCAAAAAGAAGCACAACGCTGTCAACCTGATTTCGGGCATTGCCGTGTGCGGGGTGGCGTTGGCCACCCTGGCCTTGGTGGTGACCCTGTCTGTGTTCAACGGTTTTCAGGAACTGGTGGCGGGCTTCTTCACCGCTTTCGACCCCGAACTGAAAATCAGCGTGCGCGAAGGCAAGGTGTTCGACCCCCGCGACGAGCGTTTGCAGGCCATACGCTCCTGGCCGCAGGTGGAGGTGTGGTGCGAGACCATCGAAGAGAACGCCCTGGTGCAATACAAGAGCCGTCAGCTCATGGCCGTGGTCAAAGGGGTGGAGGACAACTTCGAGCAGCTGACCGCCATCGACAGCCTGCTCTACGGGGCGGGCAGTTTCATCCTGTCCGATTCGGTGGTGGACTACGGAGTGATGGGCGTGGAACTGATGGCGGAACTTGGCACCGGCCTCCAGTTTGTAGACCCTCTGCGGCTGTATGCGCCCAAGCGGGGCGTGCGGGTCAACCCGGCCAACCCTGCGGCAGCCTTCCGGCGCGAGTACCTCCATTCGCCCGGCGTGGTGTTTGCTGTCAACCAGCAGCAGTATGATGCCCGCTACATCCTCACGTCCCTCTCTTTCGCCCGCCGCCTGTTCGGTTACGACACGGAGGTGTCTGCCGTAGAACTCAAACTGAAGCCGGGGACAGACCTGCGGGTTGCGGAGGCTGCCATCGGGCAGGAACTGGGCGATGCCTTCGTGGTGCAGAACCGCTACGAGCAGCAGGCCGACGTGTTCCGCATCATGGAGGTCGAGAAGCTCATATCCTATCTTTTCCTTACGTTCATTCTTGCCATAGCCTGCTTCAACGTGGTAGGCTCGCTCTCCATGCTGATTGCCGACAAGCGGGACGACGTGGCCACCCTGCGCAACCTGGGAGCGGACGACCGCCTCATAGCCCGCATCTTCCTGTTCGAGGGGCGGATGATTTCCCTGCTGGGGGCGGTGGCCGGCATCGTGCTCGGCCTGTTGCTCTGCTGGGCACAGCAGCGGTTCGGGCTGATAGCCCTGGGGGGAGGAGAGGGGAACTTTGTGGTGGAGTCCTATCCGGTGAGCGTGCACGTTGCAGACATCCTGCTGGTGTTTGCCACTGTGGTGGCGGTGGGATTCCTGTCTGTGTGGTATCCGGTGCGTTACCTGAGCAGGAGGCTGCTGCGTTGAGCAAAGGCAAGCCCCGTGTGTAACGGACAAGTGCCAAGCCCCTCAGAAGCGGTAGGAGAGGGCAAGTTGCAAGTGTCCGGGCACTTTTTTGT
>CAYPUJ010000198.1:0-2046 GCA_964413805.1 uncultured Bacteroides sp.
TTCAGTAGCCCATGCGCGAGATGTCCACCTCTTTATTGTCTTTCGACTTGTAGTTGCCCAACTTGTAGGTCACTGTCAGCGAGCCGCTTATCCAGCTTTGGCACACGTCCATGCCGAAGTTCTGGTTGCCTTGGAGCGATTTCGTGTTGAAATAGTCGTTTGTCAGGTTTTGCCCCGAGGCCGTTATGTTCCACTTCCCGTTGGCCGACTCCCACCGCAGGGAGGCGTTCAGAATGAAGACGCTGTTTATGTCGTACACGCCCTGGATGGCTTTTGACTGGAAAAACGGGTTCAGCATGAGGCGGATGTTGGCCCGGCGGCTCAGCAAGGCCGACACGGTGCCGCCGGCACTGAACATGATTTTGCTGCGGTCGAAAGGCAAGTCGAAGAAATCATCGCACTTGTCGTTGGTGTAAATGCCCGTCATGAAGACGTTGGCGTTGAGCCATTCTCCAGCCGTCAGCATGGCCGAGGCTTGCAGTCCGAACCTGTTCCGATGGTCGAAATTCACCTCTTTCATTATCACGGCCATGCGGTCTGTCGGCTGGTAAGGCAGCTGAACGAAGAAGTTGGGGTTGAATCCGGCGAAAGCCACGAGCGTGTAGCGTCTGGCGTACTGCCACACCAGTTGCAGGTCGTAGCTGCTTGACGGTCGCAGGTCGGGGTTTCCCCATATTTCAGAGTATGCCGATGAGTAGTTCACGCTGTTCATCGTGCTCCAGTAGCTTGGGTATGTGGAGTTTGAGCCGAACGACAGGTTGAGCGTGTTGCGTTCGTTCACGAACCATGCGACATTGAGGTTGGGGTATATCCGCCATTCGTTCAGGCTTTGGGTGTGGTAGTTTTCCGCCGCCACCGATGCCTCGATGCTAAGGCTGTTGCCTATCTGCTTGCTGAATCCGGCGTATGCGTTCACTATGCGCTCGGTGGTTTTCACTTTGTCATCGATGTCCGACAGCGTGTCTCCGTCGGCGGTCATCGTGGTCTGCGCACTGCTGTTGTAGGTGAACTGAGCCTTTGCGCCGTATGAGATGCCCCATCCGTTGGCCAAGGAGTGGGTCTGGTCGGCGGCCACGAGCCACGACTTTATGTTCTGGTAGCTGTCTGCGGTGATGTCTCTTTCGGTGTCGTTCAGCCTGCCGTCGAGCGTTTGGGTTCTTGTTGTCTTGTATTTGATGTATGATGCAGTCAGTTTCAGGCCGAAGGGCGTGGTGTAGTCGAGGTCTATGTTGTGCCAGTAGTCGTGGTCATCAAGGCGTTGTGTCGATGTGCTGTTGCCTGTCGTGTTGTTGTTTGAGTTATATTTTGTATTGTTTCCGGTGTAGGCTATGGCGAGCGTGTGGTCCTTGGCAAACTGGTAATCCATGCCCGCGCGATAGTCGTGGGCGGTGGAGTTGGTCTTGTTCTGCGTGCGGTCGCTGTATTCCACGCTCGCGCCGTTGAGCGGGTGCAGGGCTTCGTGGCTGGCCACGCCGTAGGAGTCGCCCCCGGAGTGGCGGTAGCTGGCGTCTATTTGCAGCTTTTCGTTGGAGTATAGCAGGTTTCCTCCGGCCTTTCCCCCGGCGTATTTGCTTTGCTTGTGGGTGGCTTGCAGTTGTCCGGATATGTGCTTTTGTCCGATGTAGTCGTTGGTTATGATGTTGATTGCCGCCCCGCGCACGTGGTACTGTGGCGGTGCAGAGAGCATTATTTCGGCCTTTGCCACCATCTCGGCGGGCATCTGCTTCAGTCTTTCCCGCATCTGTTCCTGGCTCATCGTGCTCGCCTTGCCGTTGATAATCAGCGTTACGGCCTGCGAGGCGAAGTTCACGTCGTCGCCGTTGACGCTCACCCCGGGGATGTTCGACAGTGCTTCAAAGGCGTTGTCGGCGGGCATTCGCTCCAGCAGCAGTTGCATATTGTAGGTCAGGCGACCCCTTTCGAGCTTTGCCACGGGCTGTTCGCCCTTGACCATCACCTCCGGGAGAAACATCGAAAGCGAATCTTCCGTCAGGCTGTCGGCGCGGTTCTCCGTAGGGTTATTTTCCTGCGCTGTTGCCGTGAGGC
>CAYPUJ010000199.1:0-2011 GCA_964413805.1 uncultured Bacteroides sp.
TTTTAAATGAAGAATGAAGAATGGCCGCTACGCGGCGAATGAAGAATACGTTTAATTAAGAATTAAGAATTAAGAATGAAGAATACGTTTCCGGTCATGCTGAACAAAGTGAAGCATCTCCCTTTGGAGCAGATAGTGGGAGATCCTTCACTGCGTTCAGGATGACCGCAAGAGAGAGCCGCAAGAGAGGAAGTCGTGAAAACGAAACGGATTCTTCATTCTTAATTCTTCATTTATTCAGAGTTGTGTCGTCCTGTCAATCAGGTAGTAGTCGAGCAGCGTCATCGCCGTCATGGCCTCCACGATGGGCACGGCACGCGGCAGCACGCAGGGGTCGTGGCGGCCACGTGCTTTCAGGGTGGTGTCAATGCCGTCGATGTTGACGGTGTGCTGCTCCATCAGCACGGTGGCCACGGGCTTGAACGCCACGCGGAAGTAGATGTCCTGTCCGTTGCTGATGCCACCCTGTATGCCGCCGGAGTGGTTGGTGCGGGTTTCGATGCGGCCATTGTTGTTGAAGAACACGTCGTTCTGCTCCGAGCCACGCTGCTTCAGCCCCTTGAATCCCTCGCCATACTCAAAAGCCTTGGCCGCGTTGATGCTGAGCATGGCCGCAGCCAGTGCCGACTGCAACTTGCCGAACACCGGTTGTCCCAGTCCGATGGGGCAGCCCTTGACAACGCAGGTCACCACCCCGCCGATGGTGTCGCCCTCTTCCTTCACCTTCGCGATGAGTGCTTCCATCTCCCTGGCCTTCTCCAAGTCGGGGCAGCGCACGGCGGTGGTTTCGGTCAGGCTCAAGTCGTAGGCCGTGTAGTTCTCCTCCAGGCGGATGGGACCTACCTGCGAAGTATAGGCCGCAATGTGTATGCCCAGCTGGCGCAACGCCAGTTTGGCCAAGGCACCTCCCACCACGCGGGCAATGGTTTCACGGGCCGACGAGCGTCCGCCTCCCCGGTAGTCGCGTATGCCATACTTCACTTTGTAGGTATAGTCGGCGTGGGAGGGACGGTAGACGTTCTTCAGGTTGGCATAGTCCTGCGACTGCTGGTTCTTGTTCCACACGATGAAACCGATGGGGCTGCCCGTGGAACGCCCTTCGAACACACCCGACAGGAACTCCACCCGGTCGGGCTCGCGGCGTGCGGAAGTTATCATGGATTGTCCCGGACGGCGGCGATCCAGTTCGGCCTGCACGAAGTCCGTGTCGATTTCGATACATGAAGGGAATCCGTCGATGACGCCCCCGATGCCTTTGCCATGCGATTCTCCGAAGCTGGTAAGGCGGAAGATGTTTCCAAATGAGTTGAACATGGTGTTTCTCCTTTCGTTAATGGGGTTTTGAATTTTTGCTCTTGCCCGTATCTTTTTTGCAAAAATAATGTTTTTCCTGAGAAACAGCAACGCAGGCTGCGTAATATTTCCTACCTTTGCCCCCGAACACACGATGCGGAGGTGTCCGCAGGTGTTTGCAAGTTTTAATAAGAATGTTTTAACCGGCATTTGCTGTTATTCTTACAAGTAAGCTCCAAAGTTTGGCCACTATTGAGAGCACCTTACACGCAACAAGAATAATAAGCAAGTGTCCCGCTTCACAGGCGTGGACACGGCTTATCTTGTTGTGTGTGGGTCAGGCCAAACACCCCGGAGCTTAGAAGATAAAAGTCGTGTTCGCGCTTTTTTTGTGTGTTATTGGCCTGACCCACCCTTCCTGTACGCCCCACCGGCTGCGGATGAAAGACGCACCGCTGCTTTACCTTCCTGCCTGTAAGGCAACGGCCGATGCGCAAAAAGAAACAACAGATGTTTTCTACAAAAGCTCCGGGAAACCGTGTCACGCCGGGAATGGGCGGCACGGACAGCCTGCAATCGCAGGTCATCGACTGGCTCCGCTTTCCGTTGGCGGTGGCCGTAGTGTTTATCCACAGTTTTGGCACGCCGCCCATCGACGATGTGACGGCATTGCATGCCGACCCGCTGTCGGCTGTCAATCTCTACAACTGGCTGCGCA
>CAYPUJ010000200.1:0-2000 GCA_964413805.1 uncultured Bacteroides sp.
TTGTCGGGTTTTTCTTGCGTTATAAAAGGGAGATAATGCCGTAGGATGATGTCGGCTGTCGCATCGCCGCTGCAAGTGGCTTTCGCTTCCCGTGGGTTTCCTGCTTCGATGAGCCGAAGTCCGGCGAGCGTCAGCCGCTGGAGGAAACGCGCAAGGTCTTTGCCGCATTCTTCCGAGAAAAGCCGCTCAAGGGCTTCATTTACCTGTCCATCGGCATGGATGATCCCCGTGCGGTGGAGGATGATGTGGGCGACCAATTTGTGCAGGCGTTCACCCGTGGATGCTTGCCGACCGGAGCGTTTGCCTGTCGGTTCAGGCACGAACAGCTTGTCCGTTCCAGTGATGAAATGTGCAAGCGTTTCCGCTAATTCTTCTATCGTGAGGTAGCCACACAGCCAGCGGTTCAAGAGCAGTTCCTCCTTCGACAACAGGGGTGTTTGGGTATTCTCATCGTCCGCCACGATACAAGCGATAGTGAGGATGAAATATCCACTACGGCCAATGATTTTGACTGCACCGGCTTCCTCCAATATGGATAGGAACTTCCTTACCGTGGTGCGGTGCCAGTTCCAATGCTTGGCCAGTCCGCTGACCGTCAGCGCTGCCTGGCCTTCGGGCAAAGTTTTGGCGATGGCAGGGAACTCTTTCTTGTCCCCGATGGCTATCTCTATCAGGTTACGGAACGCAGCCATCTTAGAGTATTTCTCGCCCGATTCGGGATGGAGGTATGCGAGCAAGTCATTGCCGATTTGAATGCGGTATTGAGTCATTTTATCTTCTTTCATGCGTGATTTGTTTTAATCGTTATCCTGTTCAATCAAATTTGTAATGGGATGGCAGGGAAAAGGCTTCTATGTAAGAAATATTTCCTACTAAAAGGTTTCCTATGGCCATCTGTAATAGGTATCTACTATGCTTTGTGGGAGTTCCAGATAGTCTTCCAGCTTTTCGAGGGAAGTGTTGCGTGCCACCTGTGAGGGATAGAACACTGCCCCGAACAAGACTGTGGCCAAAGTAATACCGAGGGGCAGCGTATGCGGAACGAAAAGCAGGGCTATCGCCGCCATTGCCGCCCAGAAAAGACGGTACTTTCGTTGCAGGAAGTCAAAGACCCGTTCTGCGTTCTTGTGGGAATACAGGGACAAGCAAACAAGGGATGACAAGGCCAGTTCATAAACATTCCCGAAAACATTCAGATGACAGAAGTGGAACACCATGAGCGTGGCGAGCATTCCCAGCGAGTAGCACTTGCGGAAGCTATGGCTCCACGTCATGCGCAAATAGAACTGGAGCATGGCAGGACGTTTGCTCTTGTATAGAAAAGGGAGCACGGCATACGCCAACGTAAAGAGCATATAAAGGATGGTGATAAGCATCTTTCGATTCTTTTTTAGAGTTATAATTCGAGTTCCAGCCGAATGAGTTTGTGTGATGCGAGATAGATGATGTCCTCCGCATCCTGCATGGATAGTGTCCCCAAGCGGCACCGTTCCTTGAAGCCCGGACGACGTTTGAGCGAGTTCACCGCACGGTCAAGGCGGTATTCGGGAATGTCCCACACATGGCCTTTGGGGTATGCGCCATGCGCTGTCCGCGCCACCAGGGACAGCACCCTGCAACGGACGGGGTGAAGTCCTCCGCCGGAGTGCAGCATGAAGTTGCTTTCACGGTCGGTATCCAGCACGTCCACCCAAGTGCGGCACTCATGGATGGTGGCGGCAAGCTGCCTGTACAAAACCTCCTTCATAGGCAGATGAAGTCTTTGAGTAGTTCCTCTTCCTTGACGGCATAGAAGAGCTTGCCACTTTTCCGCACCCTCGAAAGTTCCTCGCGGAGTTCGCTGCCCATCACCTCCAATGAATCGTAGAGGGTCACATAGAGCGTGTCGCACTCCACACGGTCATCCGCCTGCACGTTCAACTTGTACATGTGGCCGAAACGCGGGTTGGAATAGGCGCAACACCGGTGCCCGAACGGAGTGTCGGCACTTGGCACGTGGT
>CAYPUJ010000201.1:0-1727 GCA_964413805.1 uncultured Bacteroides sp.
ACTGACATAAACAAAACAGAGGAGCGTCATGTTCCTTTCATCCTTCCGGTTTTGAAATTGGCGATTTCGTTTTTCAGGACGAAAGCAAAAACGCTTTCTATGTATGTCCGCCGTTTGTACGGTCGGACGCTACAAATATACGTTTTTTGCCGAACATGACGCTTTTCTCCAGGAGTTTTTTTCCTTTACCAGTCATTTCATGACACAAAAATAGGTATTACCATAAATCTGACATCGGCAGAAAGGAGATTTCACAAAGACAGTTTCCAGAAAGTATAAGAATGCACCTGATTTGATACTGAAATGAACGAGAAGTTAAACATATTGCAATGCCTCATAGCAAACCGGGCTTTTGCCCCCTCACACTCCGCCTTGGCCGGAATACTGGGCTATAAGGGGAAAATGACAGTTTACAGGCTGATGAGAGGACAAATCCGTGAGGGTACGGTGGAGGAAGTCTGGAACCGGATTGCAGCCTGCTTACATCTTTCTGAAACTGATCTGTATCATATCGCCGCCATCTTCGAGGGGGCGAAAGAACTGGCCGACCTTGTCTTTCCTGAGATGAACCACAACCACCCGGAGTGGGTGAAGCACCTGGTGCTTGCCTTGGTCCGTGATTCCTATGATTATTTTTCGGAAAAGTTCCGGCGTGAAGTTGCCCCGGTGCTCAAAGACGTGAGAAAAGACGAGCCCGATGTTTTCTGGGGAATCGTTGCAATGCTTTACATGCGGGGACTCGCGATTGACGTGTATCGGGGAGACGTTGCAAAGCAAGCCATTCGGGTAATGCAGGAACTGGCGGGATGGCTTCATGAGTGGTTTCCCGAAAAGTTCATTGCGCACGAAGCGGCCGCCAACCTGTTGCATTTGTCTGTGGTGCACAACCTGTGGAGCCTCCTTTACAACTGCATTATTATCTTCAGATATTACACGGAAGCAACCTACATAACCCAGGCAGCACAATGCATGCAACTGTTCCCTTGGGGGAAAAGGAGCTATTGGCGTGCTCCGGGCTCTTCCTACCAACCGGGCTGTGAGGTATGGTTGCTGGTGCAGCAGGATTTTGGACGTGCCACCAACGGATTTTACATAGTCATGCGCCTGGAAACGGGGAAAGACATCCGGACATTCACACTGAAAGACGCGCTCATGTTCGCCTTCTGGACGGTTGACAGCGAGGACGACCTGCCTGTCCTCCAAGTCCGTAATACGGGAGAAGGGCCTGAACTTTGTTATTATCTCTATGACTATGATGAAGAGTCGCAGGAACTGCATTTGGAAGCCGATCCGGACACAGGAAATCTCTTTGATATTCCCGGAATCATGCAGATGATAAACCTGGAGCACCCTGTCGGTAAGAATGAGAAAGTATGGGCCAGAATCTTGAAGGATTTGGATGAAGGACAGGGATGTTCGATATTTCAGCAGGCCAAAGAACGGCTTTCGGGCAGAGTGGAATTAAAGGAAGACTACAGGCTGACGGATATCCGGGTCAGCAAGACTTATTGCACATTATTTATAGAGCGACAAGGCCACCCCACCTGCTATCAGCTCCCTCTGGATGCTTATGACTTCCTATCCGAAATCAATCCGTCCCAACGGGTTATGCTACTCAAACGTATGGATGACAATGAAATCTACGTGGGATGGCCGGACTTTGGCTGTGAAATCAGATTGTCGGAATTTACCGAGATAAAGGAGTAGATGTCCGCGAAAAAGGAAGG
>CAYPUJ010000202.1:0-1555 GCA_964413805.1 uncultured Bacteroides sp.
CTGGCCGGCCGGAAACCGTTTGTATTTGTCAGGGGAGACATTGCGGACAAAGACCTCGTCAACAGACTGTTCGATGAATACAGACCGCAAATTGTGGTCAACCTTGCCGCGCAGGCGGGTGTACGCTACAGCATTACCAATCCGGATGCCTACATTTCCTCCAACCTTGTCGGCTTCTACAACATACTGGAGGCCTGCCGGCACAGCTACGATGGCGGACAGACAGGCGTGGAACATCTGGTGTATGCCAGTTCCAGCAGCGTGTATGGCAGCAACCGGAAAGTGCCTTACTCGACCGGTGACAAGGTGGACAATCCCGTCAGCCTCTATGCAGCCACCAAGAAGAGCAACGAACTGATGGCACATGCCTACAGCAAACTGTACAATATACCTTCCACAGGCTTGCGTTTCTTTACGGTCTATGGTCCGGCAGGCCGTCCGGACATGGCTTATTTCGGGTTCACCGACAGACTGGTGAAAGGCGGAACCATCAGAATATTCAATTACGGGAACTGCAAACGTGACTTCACCTACATTGACGACATTGTGGAGGGTGTGGTAAGGGTGATGCGGCACGCGCCTGAACGTATGACGGGAGAAGACGGCCTGCCCGTACCGCCTTACAAGTGCTATAACATCGGCAACAGCCGTCCGGAAAACCTGCTGGATTTCGTGACCATCCTGCAAGAGGAATTAGTGCGTGCGGGTGTGCTGCCACCGGATTATGACTTTGAGGCACACAAGGAACTGGTGCCGATGCAGCCGGGGGATGTGCCGGTTACTTATGCTGACACCACCCCCCTGGAAGAAGATTTCGGGTTCAAGCCGTCCACCCCTTTGCGCGAAGGTTTGCGGAAGTTTGCGGAGTGGTATATTGATTATAAAATCTGATATACTTCAAGTGCCAATGAATATATACTTCAAGTGGCGATGAATATATACTTCAACAGCCGGGGAAGCAATATTCATTTTCAGTCGTAAGTACCGGCATGTTGCGGACATTCATTTTATAGAATCATGCCTACAATGGATTTGAGTAAGAAATCACCGGGACATGTGCCTTTAGGCGTTAAAATCAGGCGCGCCATTTGGAATGTGGCGGCGGCTGTGTTGTTTCGCCCATTTATCACAGGGATATTCCGAACATGGCGCATTGCTTTGCTGAGGCTGTTCGGGGCGCGTGTGGCATGGGACGCCAACGTGTATGCCTCGGTAAAGATTTGGGCACCGTGGCGGTTGAAGATGGGACACCGTGCCTGCCTCGGACCGGAAGTGATTTGTTATAACCAAGATTGGGTTGTATTGGAAGATGATGCTATCGTATCGCAATACAGTTATTTGTGTACAGCTTCGCATGATGTGGAAAAACAAAACACGGCGGAAGACTCTCTCATAACAGCTCCTATTGTTCTGGAGAAAAAATCATGGGTAGGCTCACGGGCTTTTATCAGCTTGGGAGTTCGCATAGGCGAAAATGCCATTGTAGGTGCCACGGCTTCGGTTTATAAGAGTGTAGAAGCAAATACGATTGTGGGAGGGAATCCTGCGAAAGTTT
>CAYPUJ010000203.1:0-1500 GCA_964413805.1 uncultured Bacteroides sp.
TATTCTTCATTCTTAATTCTTCATTCTTCATTTTCTTCATTCTTCATTTAAAATGCCCTATCTTTGTGCCGCCTTATATACATTATTAAAAGAACAAGAATCAAATATGTCAGAAGAACTATTCTCTACACTGCCCTACAAAGTGGCAGACATCGGCCTTGCCGACTTTGGCCGCAAGGAAATCGACATGGCAGAAAAGGAAATGCCCGGTCTGATGGCCCTGCGCGAAAAATACGGAGAAACAAAACCGCTGAAAGGCGCACGCATCATGGGTTCGCTCCACATGACGATACAGACGGCGGTACTGATAGAAACACTCGCGACACTGGGTGCCGAGGTGCGCTGGTGCTCCTGCAACATCTATTCCACCCAGGACCACGCCGCAGCCGCCATTGCCGCCGACGGCATCGCCGTGTTTGCCTGGAAGGGCGAAACGCTGGCCGACTACTGGTGGTGCACGCTCCAGGCATTGAACTTCCCCGGCGGCAAAGGCCCCAACCTGATTGTGGACGACGGGGGCGATGCCACCCTGATGATTCACGCCGGGTATGCAGCCGAAGACAACGCTTCCCTCCTGGACAAGGAGGCACACGCCGAGGACGAAATCGAACTGAATGCCCTCCTGAAAAAAGTGCTGGCCGCCGACGCCGGACGCTGGCACCGCGTGGCCAAGGAAATACGCGGTGTGTCGGAAGAAACCACCACGGGCGTACACCGCCTCTACCAGATGCAGGAAGAAGGCAAGCTGCTCTTCCCCGCCTTCAACGTGAATGACTCGGTGACGAAATCGAAGTTCGACAACCTCTACGGCTGCCGCGAGTCGCTGGCCGACGGCATCAAGCGTGCCACCGACGTGATGATAGCGGGCAAAGTGGTGGTGGTCTGCGGCTACGGCGATGTGGGCAAGGGTTGCTCGCACTCCATGCGGAGCTACGGCGCACGGGTGCTGGTGACGGAGATTGACCCCATCTGTGCCCTACAGGCCGCTATGGAAGGATTTGAGGTGGTGACCATGGACGAAGCCTGCACGCAAGGCAACATCTTCGTGACCACGACGGGCAACATCGACATCGTGCGCATCGACCATTTGGAACGGATGAAGGACCAGGCCATCGTGTGCAACATCGGGCACTTCGACAACGAAATACAGGTGGATGCCCTCAAGCATTATCCCGGCATCCGCTGCGTCAACATCAAGCCGCAAGTGGACCGCTACTACTTCCCCGACGGACACAGCATCATCCTCCTGGCCGACGGCCGCCTGGTGAACCTGGGCTGCGCCACGGGGCATCCGTCGTTCGTGATGAGCAACTCGTTCACCAACCAGACACTGGCCCAGATGGAACTGTTCAACAAGCCTCATGAAACGGGTGTGTACCGCCTGCCCAAACACCTGGATGAAGAAGTGGCGCGTCTCCACCTGGAGAAAATCGGTGCCAAGCTGACACGCCTCACCCCGGAACAGGCCGCCTACATCGGCGTGAGCGTGGACGGACCGTA